>NZ_JBBEOI010000230.1 GCF_037860755.1 Aquipuribacter hungaricus
ACCCCCTGGAACGCACGACAGGCCGTCCCGGAGAACCCGGGACGGCCTGTCGTCAAAGAATGTCCGGCGGTGACCTACTCTCCCACCCAGTGTCCCGGGCAGTACCATCGGCGCAGAAGGGCTTAGCTTCCGGGTTCGGAATGGGACCGGGCGTTTCCCCTTCGCCATGACCGCCGTAACTCTATCGAGATATCAGGACCCGAACCCCACCACCCGCACACCCCACGAAGGGGCGTGCCGACAGCCGGCTCAGGGCTCCCATGTCTCGGGAACCGCACAGTGGACGCGAAGCAGACAACCAAAGAAGTCTGAAGATGTAACAAGTCATCGGCTTATTAGTACCGGTCAGCTGCACGTGTTACCACGCTTCCACCTCCGGCCTATCAACCCAGTAGTCTAGCTGGGAGCCTCTCGGTCTCGAAGACCACGGAGATCTCATCTTGAAGCAGGCTTCCCGCTTAGATGCTTTCAGCGGTTATCCCTTCCCAACGTAGCTAATCAGCGGTGCCCTTGGCAGGACAACTGACACACCAGAGGTTAGTCCGTCCCGGTCCTCTCGTACTAGGGACAGCCCTTCTCAAATCTCCAACGCGCACAGCGGATAGGGACCGAACTGTCTCACGACGTTCTAAACCCAGCTCGCGTGCCGCTTTAATGGGCGAACAGCCCAACCCTTGGGACCGACTCCAGCCCCAGGATGCGACGAGCCGACATCGAGGTGCCAAACCATGCCGTCGATATGGACTCTTGGGCAAGATCAGCCTGTTATCCCCGGGGTACCTTTTATCCGATGAGCGACCGCGTTTCCATTCACCACGGCCGGGTCACTAGTTCCGACTTTCGTCCCTGCTCGACTTGTCAGTCTCGCAGTCAAGCTCCCTTGTGCACTTACACTCGACACCTGATTGCCAACCAGGCTGAGGGAACCTTTGAGCGCCTCCGTTACATTTTAGGAGGCAACCGCCCCAGTTAAACTACCCACCAGGCACTGTCCCTGATCCGGATTACGGACCGAAGTTAGATGTCCAGAACGACCAGAGTGGTATTTCAACGACGACTCCACCAGCACTAGCGTGCCAGCTTCACAGTCTCCCACCTATCCTACACAAGCCGTCCCGAACACCAATACCAAGCTATAGTAAAGGTCCCGGGGTCTTTCCGTCCTGCTGCGCGTAACGAGCATCTTTACTCGTAGTGCAATTTCGCCGAGTCTGTGGTTGAGACAGTGGAGAAGTCGTTACGCCATTCGTGCAGGTCGGAACTTACCCGACAAGGAATTTCGCTACCTTAGGATGGTTATAGTTACCACCGCCGTTTACTGGCGCTTAAGTTCTGGGCTTCGCCGTGAGGCTGACCCGTCCCCTTAACGTTCCAGCACCGGGCAGGCGTCAGTCCGTATACGTCGTCTTGCGACTTAGCACGGACCTGTGTTTTTAGTAAACAGTCGCTTCTCCCTGGTCTCTGCGGCCATCGGCGCTCTCACGCCTCCGGCCCCCCTTCTCCCGAAGTTACGGGGGCATTTTGCCGAGTTCCTTAACCACAGTTCACTCGATCGCCTTGGTATTCTCTACCTGACCACCTGAGTCGGTTTGGGGTACGGGCGGCTAGGACCTCGCGTCGAAGCTTTTCTAGGCAGCATAGGATCACCCATCTTCCCGCATACGCGGTCACTGTCGCGCCTCAGGCACCCAGAGCACGGATTTGCCAATGCTCAACCCTCGGACACTTAGACGTGGACAACCATCGCCACGCGGAGGCTACCTTCCTGCGTCACTCCTGTTAATACGCTTACCTACTGCAGATCTGGGTCGCACGATCCACTCACCCCAGCAAGCTGGGACGAGCTTCATGGTGCTCAGCATCGTCTGGGTCGGTATGGGCGGTCCTTCGCCGGTACGGGAATATCAACCCGTTGTCCATCGACTACGCCTGTCGGCCTCGCCTTAGGTCCCGACTTACCCAGGGCGGATTAACCTGGCCCTGGAAACCTTGGTCATTCGGCGGAGGAGTTTCTCACTCCTCTTTCGCTACTCATGCCTGCATTCTCACTCGTGTGGCGTCCACGGCTGGGTCACCCCGCCGCTTCGCCCGCCACACGACGCTCCCCTACCCATCCGCACGCCTGGACCACGATCAAGTCGTGGTCGGGCTCATGTACGAATGCCACGGCTTCGGTGGTGTGCTTGAGCCCCGCTACATTGTCGGCGCGGAATCACTTGACCAGTGAGCTATTACGCACTCTTTCAAGGGTGGCTGCTTCTAAGCCAACCTCCTGGTTGTCTGGGCAACTCCACATCCTTTTCCACTTAGCACACGCTTTGGGACCTTAGCCGGTGGTCTGGGCTGTTTCCCTCTCGACTACGGAGCTTATCCCCCGCAGTCTCACTGCCTCGCTCTCACTTACCGGCATTCGGAGTTTGGCTGACGTCAGTAACCTGGTGAGGCCCATCAGCCATCCAGTAGCTCTACCTCCGGCAAGAAACACGAGACGCTGCACCTAGATGCATTTCGGGGAGAACCAGCTATCACGAAGTTTGATTGGCCTTTCACCCCTACCCACAGCTCATCCCCCAGGTTTTCAACCCTGGTGGGTTCGGTCCTCCACGCGGTCTTACCCGCGCTTCAACCTGGCCATGGGTAGATCACTTCGCTTCGGGTCTAGAACACGCGACTCAGACGCCCTATTCGGACTCGCTTTCGCTACGGCTACCCCGCACGGGTTAACCTCGCCACGTATCGCTAACTCGCAGGCTCATTCTTCAAAAGGCACGCCGTCACCCTCTCAGGCTCCGACGGCTTGTAGGCACACGGTTTCAGGTACTATTTCACTCCCCTCCCGGGGTACTTTTCACCTTTCCCTCACGGTACTTGTCCGCTATCGGTCATCAGGGAGTATTTAGGCTTACCAGATGGTCCTGGCAGATTCGCACGGGATTTCTCGGGCCCCGTGCTACTTGGGATCCCTCCAGGGCCGCCGTGCCATTTCGCCTACGGGGGTCTCACCCTCTGTGCCGGACCTTCCCAGGTCCTTCGGCTATGACACGCACGTCACCCTGCCAGGACGGCAGTCCTGGCCAGGAGGTCCCACGACCCCGACCGCGCAACGCCTGCCGGCTATCACACGCGACCGGTTTAGCCTGTTCCGATTTCGCTCGCCACTACTCACGGAATCACTGTTGTTTTCTCTTCCTGAGGGTACTGAGATGTTTCACTTCCCCTCGTGCCCTCCACGCACCCTATGTGTTCAGGTGCGGGTGACTGGACATGACTCCAGCCGGGTTGCCCCATTCGGAAATCCTCGGATCACAGGTCGGTTACCACCTACCCGAGGCTTATCGCAGGTTCCTACGTCCTTCATCGGCTCCTGATGCCAAGGCATCCACCGTGTGCCCTTATCAACTTGCCACAAAGACTCTTTTGATAAAGATGCTCGCGTCCACTGTGCAGTTCTCAAGAAACGGGAGGCCCCCCACGGGTGACCGGCGCCAGACCCGCACCCCCAGCCCTCGCAGGCAGGAGACGTGCAGGCGGTACGCCGACCGTGAGGTCCCCGGAGTTCGCGGCCGCAGCCACTCCCTCAGGACCCAACAGCGTGCCAAGCACCCGGAGCCTCGTCGACGTCGTTCCTTCCCCCCAGCCGAAGCTGCAGGGAGTACTGGACGCACGAGACCCGGATGCCAACTAATCGATGTTCCACCCATGAGCTGCCCCTCGAGGACGTACGCCTCGACAGGGGACTGGACCGAGACCCCGAAGGGACCCGGCCACGATGCTCCTTAGAAAGGAGGTGATCCAGCCGCACCTTCCGGTACGGCTACCTTGTTACGACTTCGTCCCAATCGCCAGTCCCACCTTCGACGGCTCCCTCCCTTACGGGTTGGGCCACCGGCTTCGGGTGTTACCGACTTTCGTGACGTGACGGGCGGTGTGTACAAGGCCCGGGAACGTATTCACCGCAGCGTTGCTGATCTGCGATTACTAGCGACTCCGACTTCATGGGGTCGAGTTGCAGACCCCAATCCGAACTGAGACCGGCTTTTTGGGATTCGCTCCACCTCACGGTTTCGCAGCCCTTTGTACCGGCCATTGTAGCATGCGTGAAGCCCAAGACATAAGGGGCATGATGATTTGACGTCATCCCCACCTTCCTCCGAGTTGACCCCGGCAGTCTCCTATGAGTCCCCGGCACGACCCGCTGGCAACATAGAACGAGGGTTGCGCTCGTTGCGGGACTTAACCCAACATCTCACGACACGAGCTGACGACAACCATGCACCACCTGTACACCGACCTTGCGGGGCACCCATCTCTGGGTGTTTCCGGCGTATGTCAAGCCTTGGTAAGGTTCTTCGCGTTGCATCGAATTAATCCGCATGCTCCGCCGCTTGTGCGGGCCCCCGTCAATTCCTTTGAGTTTTAGCCTTGCGGCCGTACTCCCCAGGCGGGGCGCTTAATGCGTTAGCTGCGGCACGGAACCCGTGGATAGGGCCCCACACCTAGCGCCCAACGTTTACGGCATGGACTACCAGGGTATCTAAGCCTGTTCGCTCCCCATGCTTTCGCTCCTCAGCGTCAGTTACGGCCCAGAGATGCGCCTTCGCCACCGGTGTTCCTCCTGATATCTGCGCATTCCACCGCTACACCAGGAATTCCCATCTCCTCTACCGCACTCTAGTCCGCCCGTACCCACTGCAGATCCGAGGTTAAGCCTCGGACTTTCACAGCAGACGCGACGAACCACCTACGAGCTCTTTACGCCCAATAATTCCGGACAACGCTTGCACCCTACGTATTACCGCGGCTGCTGGCACGTAGTTAGCCGGTGCTTCTTCTGCTCCTACCGTCACTCTCGCTTCTTCGGAGCTGAAAGAGGTTTACAACCCGAAGGCCGTCATCCCTCACGCGGCGTCGCTGCATCAGGCTTTCGCCCATTGTGCAATATTCCCCACTGCTGCCTCCCGTAGGAGTCTGGGCCGTGTCTCAGTCCCAGTGTGGCCGGTCGCCCTCTCAGGCCGGCTACCCGTCGTCGCCTTGGTGAGCCATTACCTCACCAACAAACTGATAGGCCGCGAGCCCATCCCCCACCAAAATTCTTTCCAGCACCAGACCATGAGGCCGGTGCTCGTATCCGGTATTAGCACCGGTTTCCCGGAGTTATCCCAGAGTGAGGGGCAGGTTGCTCACGTGTTACTCACCCGTTCGCCACTGATCCACCCCGAAGGGCTTCACCGTTCGACTTGCATGTGTTAAGCACGCCGCCAGCGTTCGTCCTGAGCCAGGATCAAACTCTCCGTAGATGCATAACCCCCAACCCAGTCGCTAGACCAGGCGGGACATCTGCGTGTTCGAACCTCGGCACGACGACCCCCAGCAAAGAGGGCCGCCACCATAACGAATCGACCAGAACCGCGACCCACCCCGAAAGGCAGACCACGACACCAGCCGAACATATCTGGCATCAATTTTTGGCACGCTGTTGAGTTCTCAAGGAGCAGGTGCTC
>NZ_JBBEOI010000231.1 GCF_037860755.1 Aquipuribacter hungaricus
GCCAGGCCGCCGGCGCGGCCGGTCACGGGAACGGCGACGGGACGGGCGGGGGCACGGCCGTCGCGCCGTGGTGCCCGCCGGCGAGGGCCGGCAGGTGATGCTGTCCGGCTGGGGCCCGGCGACCCGCTCGCTGGCCCGGGAGCTGCGCGCCCGCGGCGTCGACCTCACCGTCACCACGCTCAACCCCGACGGGGCCGGCGAGGCCGAGGCGGACGGGCACCGGGTCGTCATGGGCGACCCGACGAAGTCGGCCGTGCTGGAGATGGCCGGCCTGGAGCGCACCCGGCTGCTCGTGGTGGCCGAGGACACCCACGAGCAGGCGGTCCGCATCGCCGGGGTCGTGGCCGGCCTGGCCCGCTACGAGGTGCCCGTCCTGGCCCGCCCGCTGGGCGGCACCGACCTGGCCGAGCTCGCGGCCGTCGGCGTCCACCGCGTCGTCGACGCCGAGGGGGCGTCGCGCCACGCGCTCACCAAGGCCGTGCTCACGGCCCTGGGCGCGGACGCCGGCCCGGTGCCGGCGGTGCTGCTGCCCGACGGCGGGCGCGGCCGGCGCAGCACCGTGGACATGTCGCGCGTGGTGCAGGTGGACCCGTCGCCGGACCAGCCGGCGTGCACGCACCTGCGCCCGGTCCCGCCGGTCCTGCCCCGCTCCGTCGGCTGCGAGGAGTGCCTGCGCCAGGGCACGTCGTGGGTGCACCTGCGGGTGTGCACGGGCTGCGGCTCCGTCGGCTGCTGCGACTCCTCGCCCGGGCAGCACGCACGGGCCCACGCGGTCGGCACCGACCACCCGGTCATCGCCTCCCTGGAGCCCGGCGAGCACTGGGCCTACTGCTTCCCCGACCGGCTCACCGTGGACGGCCGGTAGCCCCGGCCCCCGCCGGGCGGTGTCTGATGGGGGCATGGCCCGTCGCACCCCGCAGCCCCCCACCCACCCCCTGCAGACCCGCCTGGAGGCGGTGCACGCCGAGCTGTCCGGCCTGGACGGCGGGACCGTGAGCACGTCGGCCCCGGCCCTGGCCGAGGCCGACCCCGACGGCTTCGGCCTGGCGCTGTGCACCGCCGACGGCCGGGTCCACGCGGTGGGGGACGCGGACCGCGAGTTCACCGTGCAGTCCGCGGTCAAGCCGTTCGTCTACGCCCTCGCCCTGGCCGACTCCGGCTGGGACGAGGTCGTCGCGCACGTCGGCGTGGAACCCACGGGCGAGCCGTTCAACGCCCTCGTGCTCGAGGCCGAGACCGGCCGGGCGCCCAACCCCATGGTCAACGCCGGGGCCATCGTCACCTGCTGCCTGGTCGCGGGCGGCACCGCGCGGGAGCGCGAGGACCGGATCCGGGCGGGCCTGTCGGGGTTCGCCGGGCGACCCCTGGGCGACGACGCGCAGGTGCGCGAGGCCGAGGCCGCCGGGGCGCGCAACAGGGCGCTGGCCTGGCTCATGAAGGACGGCGGGTCGCTGCCCCACGACGTCGACGACGCCGTCGACGTCTACCTGTTCGCCTGCTCCCTGCTGGTCACCGCCCGGGACCTGGCCGTCATGGGGGCGACCCTGGCCGCCGGCGGGCGCAACCCCCTGACGGGCGAGCAGGTCGTGCCCGTCGACCTGGTGCCCACCGTCCTCAGCGTCATGGGCACGTGCGGCATGTACGACGGCGCGGGGTCGTGGTTCGTCAAGGTCGGGCTGCCGGCCAAGTCCGGCGTCGCCGGCGGCGTGGTCGCGGTCCAGCCCGGCCAGCTCGGGATCGGGACGTGGAGCCCGGCCCTGGACGAGGACGGCAACAGCGTGCGGGGCATCGCGGCGTGCACGCGGCTGTCGGAGGACCTCGGCATGCACGAGTTCCGCCCGGAGGGCCTGGGGCTGCCGCCGGTCGAGCGCGCCGAGGCCCGAGACACC
This sequence comes from Aquipuribacter hungaricus, assembly GCF_037860755.1. NCBI lineage: Bacteria > Bacillati > Actinomycetota > Actinomycetes > Micrococcales > Intrasporangiaceae > Aquipuribacter > Aquipuribacter hungaricus. Next base: position 1,890 of record NZ_JBBEOI010000231.1, read on the forward strand.
CGCTCCCGCACCTCGCGGCCGCAGGAGGACGAGGACGTGCTGCGCTCCCACGAGGACCGGCTGCACCTGGTCCGCGTGCAGGGCCCGCTCGGCCTGCGCAGCGTGGACACCGTCTGCGCGGAGCTGCTCGAGGCGGCCCAGGGCTGGCAGGGGCGGCACTGGCTCACCGTCGACCTGCGGGCGGTGGGCTGGGTGCACGGCCCGGCGGTGGACATGCTCGCCGAGGTGCTCGACGTGCTGGCCGCGTCGGACGTCACGGTGGCGCTGGTCGACCGCGACCGCAGCCAGCGCGCCGACTGGGAGGGGACCACCCCGGACGGGACCGTCCGGGACCTGGAGGACGCCCTGCGGGGCGCGGAGGACGGGCTGCTCGCCAGCCTGCGCTGACCCGCCCGGGGGCTGCGTGCAGGGCGGCTCCGGCTACCAGCCCCCGCCGCGCCCCTCCTGGCCGGTCGCGCCCGCGGGACCGACCGGCTGCGGGTGCGCCGCCAGCCACGCGCCGAACGCCTCCGGGGCCAGCGGCCGGCTCACCAGGTAGCCCTGGATGACGTCGCAGCCGCGGTCGACGAGCAGGCGCCGGGTGACGTCGTCCTCGACGCCCTCGGCGACGACCACGAGGCCGTGGGTGTGGGCCAGGTCGACGGCCGCGCCGACGATCGCCGCGTCGCCGGCGTCGCCGCTGGCCCCCGCGACGAACGACCGGTCGACCTTGACCTCGCCGACCGGCAGCATCTTGAGGTAGGCCAGGGACGACTGCCCGGTGCCGAAGTCGTCGATCGACAGCGTGACGCCGAGGTCGGCCAAGCCGCGCAGCACGACGAGCGCGTGGTCGACGTCGACCATGACGGCGGTCTCGGTGAGCTCCAGGGTGAGCGCGCTGCTGGGCAGGCCGGCGCGGGCCAGGGCGGCGGCGACCTGCTCGGGAAGCGCCTCGTTGAGCAGGCTGCGGGCGGACAGGTTGACCGCGACGGACAGGCCGGGCACCGAGACGCGCCACTGCCGGCACTGCTCCAGCGCCGTCCGCAGCACCAGGTCGGTGAGGGGGTGGATGAGGCCCGAGCGCTCGGCGAGCAGCACGAACTCGTCGGGGGTGACGCGGCCGTGGGCGGGGTGGGTCCAGCGGGCCAGGGCCTCCGCGCCGACCACCCGGCCCGTGCCGGGGTGGACCTTGGGCTGGTAGTGCACCTGGAGCTGGCCGGCCTCGATGGTCTCGCGCAGGTGCCGCAGCAGGGTGAGCCGGCGGACGCTGTCGCCCTCGCTCAGCGGGTCCCAGGTCCGGACCGCGACGCCCTCGCGCTTGGCCGCGTACATCGCCGCGTCCGCCCGGCGCAGCAGCCCGTCGGCGCTGCCCCCGTGCTCCGGCGCCACCGCCAGGCCCGCGACGACCCGGACGTCGACCGTGGTGCCGCCCAGCCGGAAGGGGCCCGCGAGCGCGGCGAGGACCGGCCGGACCGCCTGCTGGGCCTGTGCCACGGTGCCGACGTCCCGGAACAGGACGACGAACTCGTCGTTACCGAGCCGGGCGACGTGGCCGGGCGCGCTCCCCCACGGCACCAGCCGGGCCCCGACCTGCTGCAGCAGCTCGTCGCCCGTCCCGTGCCCGAAGGCCTCGTTGATGTCGGTGAAGCCGTCGAGGTCCAGGACGAGGACCGCCGTGCTCCCGCCGCGGCCGAGCTCCGCGGTGAGCGCGCCGAGGGCGTGGCGGCGGTTGGGCAGACCGGTCAGCTGGTCGTGCAGCGACAGCTGCTCCTGCCGCTCGGCCTCCGCGCGCAGCCGGTCCAGCAGCCGCGACTTCTGCAGCTGCACCGCGGTGTGGTTGGCCAGGGAGCCCAGCAGGCGAAGGTCCTCGCTGCCGAACGGGCCGAGGTGGTGGGGCCGGTCGACGACGGCGAGGACCGCGTCCACGTCGCCGTCCACGTGCAGCGGGGCGGCCAGGGCGTCCCGCGGGCCGGCGTCGTCCTGGCCGTGGCGCCGGACCGCCCGCCCGTCGACGGCCTCGGCGAGCCAGGCCGGCACGACGAGCGGCTCCTCCACCACCTCGTCGCCCACCAGGCGCAGCAGCAGGCCCGGGTCGGTGCCGCCGCGGGCGGGCAGGACGAGGAGCTCGGCGCCCTGCGAGGCGAGGATGTCGCGGGCCTGCCGCAGCACGGTCCGGCACACCTCGGCGGTGTCGACCTCCTCCTGCACCCGCCGCGTGAAGCGGTACAGCGACTCCAGCCGGGCGTGGCTGCGGTCCAGCGAGGAGTAGCCCCGGTAGGCCAGGGCCACGGTGAGCAGCACGCCGACCAGCAGCACCAGGGCCACCGGCCGGGTGTCGAGCAGGACCACGACGAGCAGGCCCAGGCTGGTGTTGGTGAGCGCGGCCACGAGCCCCGTCGTCACGGCCTCCACCAGGACGCCGTCGTCGAAGGCCCGCACCTTGAGCCACACCACGGCGGTGAGGGCCGCCGCCCCGACCAGGTCGGTGACGACGACCGTGGCCAGCGCCGCCAGCAGCCCGCGCGCGCTCGTCGGGTCCGCCGTGCCGAGCGCCAGGTGGTACAGCGCGGCAGCGAGCGAGGCCTCCAGCGCGAGCAGGCTGAGGTTGAACAGGAGCTTCTCGCTGCCGCTGCGCCGGCGGAGCATCGCCACCGCCGAGCCCAGGACGCTCGCGGCGAGGAGCTCCACGGGGGCCAGGAGGACGAGGCCGACGACGAGGGGCACCTCGCGGAAGGAGACGCTCAGGGACTCCCGCCGCGCCTGGACGTGGACGACGACGAGCTCGGCGAGGACGAAGGCGGGGACGAGCAGCCACCAGGGCGGGCCCTCGAGCGGGGCGGTGACCCCGCGCAGCGGTCCCAGGTGCAGGAGCACGGCGGCCAGGGCCAGCAGCGCGCTGAACACCGAGATGGCGTACCTGCGGGACGACACCCACCCCATCGGATCACCTCCGACCGTCCCCGGGAGCCCGTCCGTGCGGGCCAGGTGGCCGAGCCTAGATCACCGAGCGTCAGACGTCCCGACTGAGGGTCAGGTCCACCCGTCCGCCGACCAGCTGCGCCCGGACCAGCTGCGCCCGGTCCACTCCGCGTCGGACCACGAGCGGCCCTCCCAGCCGGCCTGCGACCAGCTGCGGCCCGCCCACTCCTGGTCCGACCACGACCGGCCCGACCAGCTGCGGCCGGCCCAGTCCGAGCCCGACCAGGAGCGCCCGAGGAAGGACATCGTCGACCAGGAGCGGCCCGACCACGAGCGGCCCGACCAGCTGCGGCCCTGCCAGTCGGCGGCGGCCCAGGTGTCGCCCTGCCAGCCGGCGCCGGTCCAGGTGCTGCCGTTCCAGGTGCCGCCGGACCACGAGCGGCCGGCCGCTGACAGCGGGGCCCAGGCCGCGGCGTCCCACGCGGTGCCGAAGATGTCCTGCTCGCCCTCGAGCACCGAGCCGTCCATCGGGTCGACGACCCAGGTGCCGGCGCGGGAGGCCTCGAGGGAACCGAGGCCGGTGGAGCGGGGGGCGGTCTGCGTGTGCGCGGGCACCTGGCCGGCGCGGGCCGCGGCGACCGCGGCGGCGACGTCGAGGACGCCGGCGCCCTGGGCGGGGCCCGTCT
>NZ_JBBEOI010000232.1 GCF_037860755.1 Aquipuribacter hungaricus
CGCGGCGGAGGCGCGCGAGTTCCTCGCCGACGCCGCCCACGCCGTCGAGACGGCCGGGCGGGTGCTCGAGCGGGTGGTGGCCGGCGAGGCCGCGGCCCGGCGCGACCGCGAGGCCGTCCAGTCCCGGTCCCGGTCGGCGGCGGCGGCGGTGCAGGCCCTCGGTGGGGAGCACGCCCGCCTGGTCGAGGCCTCCCACGCGGAGGAGCTCGCCCGCACCGAGCAGCGGATGCGCCTGGAGCAGCTCGTCGAGACCGCCCGCGACGAGCACGGGCTGGAGCCCGACGCCCTGGTCCAGCAGTACGGCCCCGAGGTCCCGGTGCCCGTCGAGCGCGAGGGCGGCGACGGGTCGGTGGAGACCGACCACGAGCCGTACGACCGGTCGCGCCAGCAGCGCCGGCTCCGGGCGGCCGAGCGCGGCCTCGCCGAGCTGGGCACCGTCAACCCGCTGGCGATGGAGGAGTACACGGCGCTGGAGGAGCGGCACCGCTTCCTCCTGCAGCAGCAGCAGGACCTCAGCACGAGCAAGAAGGACCTGCTCGGCATCATCCGCGACGTCGACGCCCGGGTGGAGGAGGTGGTCTCCGCCGCCTACGCCGACACCGCCCGGGAGTTCGAGCAGATCATCCCGCGCCTGTTCCCCGGCGGCGTGGGTCGCCTGGTCCTCACCGAGCCCGACGACATCCTCACCACCGGCATCGAGGTCGAGGCGCGGCCCGCCGGCAAGACGGTCAAGCGGATGAGCCTGCTGTCCGGCGGCGAGCGCACCCTGGTCGCGCTGGCGTTCCTCGTCGCGCTGTTCAAGGCCCGGCCGAGCCCGTTCTACGTGCTCGACGAGATCGAGGCGGCCCTCGACGACGCCAACCTCGGTCGCCTGCTCGTGCTCATGGAGGAGCTGCGGGCCTCCAGCCAGCTCATCGTCGTCACGCACCAGAAGCGGACGATGGAGGCCGCCGACGCGCTGTACGGGGTCACCATGCGCGGCGACGGCGTCACGGCCGTGGTGAGCCAGCGGCTGCGCGAGGTCGTCTGAGCCTGCCGCCCGCCGACGGGGCCCATCCCGGCGCGGCTGCGAGGATGGCCGCATGATCGATGCCCTGGCCGCACCCGCCCCCGCCGACCTGGACGCCGTCCTCGCGCTGTCGTCCCTGGCCCCCGACGAGGTCACCGGCGTCGTCGTCGCCGCCGTGCTCGGTGTCTCCGCGCTCGTCGGCGCCGGCGTCGGCCTGGTCCGTCGGGCCCGGCACACCCGCGGCAGCGCCGGGCCCTGGCAGCCGCAGCCCGGCGTCGACTACACCCCCGGCGTCGGCGACGACGCCGGCGACCCGCGCGACACCCCGGTCCGCGGCGTGGAGACGCTCTCGCTGCCCGGCGACGGCGGCAGCACCGCCATCGGCGAGCTCGACCCGCGGCTGCTGGACGCGGTCGCCGGCCGCGACCTCGTCGACCCGGTCGTCGGCCGGCTCGGCCGGCTCCGGGCGCGCCTGGCCCGCTCCAACAGCGCGCTCGGCAAGGGACTGCTCGCCCTGCTGAGCCGCGACACCGTCGACGAGACCACGTGGGAGGAGGTCGAGGACATCCTCATCGGCGCCGACCTCGGCACCGGGCCGTCCCTGGAGCTCGTCGACCGGCTCCGTGCCCGGCTCGCCGGCGAGGGCCGCAGCGACGTCCGGACCGTGCTGCGCGAGGAGCTCGTCCGCGCCGTCGACCCCACCCTGGACCGCAGCCTCGCCGTCACCGCCAGCACCGACCCCACCACGGGCGCCCACCGCCCGGCCGTCGTCCTCGTCGTCGGGGTCAACGGCGTCGGCAAGACCACCACCGTCGGCAAGCTCGCCCGCGTCCTCGTCGCCCAGGACAAGGACGTCGTCCTCGGCGCCGCCGACACCTTCCGCGCGGCCGCCGCCGAGCAGCTCACCACGTGGGGCGAGCGCGTCGGCGTGCCGACGGTCCGCTCGGAGACCGAGGGCGCCGACCCGGCCGCCGTCGCCTACGACGCCGTCAAGGCCGGCGTGGAGCTCGAGGCCGACGTCGTGCTCGTCGACACCGCCGGGCGGCTGCAGAACAAGCGCGACCTCATGGACGAGCTCGGCAAGGTCAAGCGGGTCGTCGAGCGCCACGGCCCGGTCGACGAGGTCCTCCTCGTCCTGGACGCCACCACCGGCCAGAACGGCCTCATGCAGGCGCGGGTGTTCTCCGAGGCCGTCGCCGTGACCGGCATCGTCCTCACCAAGCTCGACGGCACCGCCAAGGGCGGCATCGTCGTGGCGGTCCAGCGCGAGCTGGGGGTGCCGGTCAAGCTCGTCGGGCTCGGCGAGGGCGCCGACGACCTGGCCCCGTTCGAGCCGGAGCAGTTCGTCGACGCCCTGCTGGACTGAGCCGGGGGCGGGGCGCCGGTCACGCCCCGCCGACCGGCCGTGAGCGGAGGGTCCCGGACAGTTCCCGGGACCGGCCCGCGTCACGCACCTTTCACACGACGGGGCCCGTCGTCACGTGCCTGTAACCCGCGGGGGGCGTGACGGAAACACCCCGACGCCACCGTTGCGGTCGTCGACAGGCCGGGCCCCTGCCCCGAGCCGTCCCACTGACCGGAAGGTGACAACCACATGGTGGACACGGGCACGACCGCCTGGATCCTCACCAGCGCCTCGCTGGTGCTGCTGATGACCCCGGCGCTCGCGATGTTCTACGGCGGCATGAACCGCCACCGCGGCGTCCTCAACATGATGATGATGAGCTTCGGGGCCCTCGGCCTCGTCAGCGTCCTCTGGGTCCTGTACGGCTACTCGTTCGCGTTCGGCGACTCCGTCGGGGGCCTGATCGGCAACCCGGTCCAGTACCTGGGCCTGGACGGCATCCTGCAGGCCGACGCCGAGATGACCGGCGACGAGGTCGCCGTCGGCACCTACCCGACGCTGGCCTTCGTCGCCTTCCAGGCGGCGTTCGCGATCATCACGGTCGCCCTCATCTCCGGCGCGGTCGCCGACCGCGCGAAGTTCAGCACCTGGATGGTCTTCTCCGGCATCTGGGTCTCGGTCGTGTACTTCCCGGTCGCGCACTGGGTCTTCGCCTTCCAGGGCGAGGAGCTCGACCAGGGCGGCTGGATCGGCTCCCGCCTGGGCACCATCGACCTGGCCGGCGGGACCGCGGTCCACATCAACGCCGGCGCCGCCGCCCTCGCGCTCGCGGTCGTCCTGGGCCGCCGCAAGGGCTTCGGCAAGGAGCCGATGCGCCCCAACAACCTGCCCCTGGTCATGCTCGGCGCAGGCCTGCTGTGGTTCGGCTGGTTCGGGTTCAACGCCGCCAGCTTCCTCACCGCCGACGGCGTCGCCGCCTACGTCTGGGTCAACACCCTCGTCGCCCCCGGCGCCGCGATGCTCGGCTGGCTCCTGGTCGAGCGGCTGCGCGACGGTGCCTCGACCTCCCTCGGTGCCGCCTCGGGCGTCGTCGCGGGCCTGGTCGCCATCACCCCCGCCTGCGGCGCGGTCACCCCGGTCGGGGCCATCCTCGTCGGCGCCATCGCGGGCGTGGTGTGCGCCTTCGCCGTCGGGCTGAAGTACAAGCTGGGCTACGACGACGCGCTCGACGTGGTCGGCGTGCACCTGGTCGGCGGCCTCGTCGGCACCGTCCTCATCGCCTTCTTCGCCTCCGCCGAGGCCACCGCCTACGGCCAGGACGGGCTCCTCTACGGCGGCGGGCTCGACCTGCTGTTCAAGCAGACGGTCCCGGCGCTCGCGGTGCTCGCCTACTCCTTCGTCGTCACCCTGCTCATCGGCCTGGCGCTCAAGGCCACCATGGGCTTCCGGGTCTCCGCCGAGGCCGAGGCCGAGGGCATCGACAGCGCCGAGCACGCCGAGTCCGCCTACGAGTTCTCCGGGATCGGCGCCCGCGCCTTCAGCCCGCGTACGTCCGAGTCCACCAGCAAGTCGGAGGTGTCCGCATGAAGCTCGTCACCGCGGTGATCAAGCCGCACAAGCTCGACGACGTCAAGAACGCCCTCGAGGCCTTCGGCATCCAGGGGATGACCGTCTCCGAGGCCTCCGGCTACGGCCGCCAGCGCGGCCACACCGAGGTCTACCGCGGCGCCGAGTACACCTCCGACCTGGTGCCCAAGGTGCGCATCGAGGTCCTCGTCGACGACACCGGGGCGCCCGACGTCCTCGACGTCATCGTCCGGGCCAGCCAGACCGGCCGGATCGGCGACGGCAAGGTGTGGGCCAGCCCGGTCGACGAGGTCGTCCGGGTCCGCACCGGCGAGCGCGGCGTCGAGGCCATCTGAGGCCTGCCGCCCCGCCCGTCCCGGGTGAGGCCCTGCGCCGGCGTGCTCCCTGCAGCACGCCGGCGCAGCCAGTCCGCCCACCGCTCGCGACCTCCGGGGGGAGACCCGCATGAGCCGCACCAGCCCGTCCGGTCCCGTGCAGGGGCCGCTCCCGCGCGACATGGCCAAGGACCTGCTCGCCGCCTCGGTCCGCTCCGCGCTCACCGGTGCCGCCCGCCGCCGCGCCCACAGCGACCTCGTCGTCTCCCGGCTGGGGGACGTCTGGCAGCACGCGCTGCGCACCACGGGCCTGGGCACGCCCGGCGAGGACGAGGACGCGCTCGTCGGGCCTCCCGGCGTGGCCCTGGCCATGGTCGGCAGCCTCGCCCGCGGTGACTCCGGGCCCGCCAGCGACGTCGACCTCCTGCTGCTGCACGAGGGGCGGCGGCTCCCGGTCGAGCGCCTCGGCGAGCTGGCCGACGCCCTCTGGTACCCGCTGTGGGACGCCGGTGTCCGCCTGGACCACTCGGTGCGGACCATCGCCCAGTGCCGCGAGGTGGCCGCGGCGGACCTGGCCGCCGCCGTGGGCCTGCTCGACGTCGCGCTGGTCGCCGGCGACGCCTCGCTGGTGTCCCACGCCCGCACCGTGCTGCTTGGCGACTGGCGCGCCTCGGCCCGCCGGCGCCTGCCGCAGGTGCTGGACTCCCTGGCCGAGCGCGCCCAGCGCCACGGGGACCTGGCCTACCTGCTCGAGCCCGACCTCAAGGAGTCCCGCGGCGGCCTGCGCGACGTGACGACGCTGCGGGCGATGTCGGCCTCGTGGCTCACCGACCGCCCCCACGGCCCCGGCATCGAGGCCGGGCACACGCTCCTGCTCGACGCCCGCGACGCGCTGCAGATGGTCACCGGACGGCCGGGGGACCGGCTCGGCCTCGCCGACCAGGACGCCGTGGCCGCCGTGCTCGGCCTCGCCGACGCCGACGCGCTCCTGGCCCGCACCGCCGAGGTCGGCCGCACCATCGCCTACGCCGTGGACACCACGGTGCGCCGTGCCCGTCAGTCGCTGCCGCAGCGCCGCTGGCGGCCGGGACCGCGCCGGCCCAGCCTGCGCCCGCTCGGCCACGGGCTCGTCGAGCACGACGGCGAGCTCGTCCTCGGCGTCGGCACCTCGCCCGCGGCCGACCCGTCGCTCGCCCTGCGCGCGGCAGCGACC
>NZ_JBBEOI010000233.1 GCF_037860755.1 Aquipuribacter hungaricus
CGACCAGCGCGCCGCCCTCGCGGCGGGCACCGCGCAGCTGCCGGGCCGGCTCACCCCGGGCGGCACCGGGCTGTACGAGACCGTCCTGGCCGCCGTCCGGGCCGCCCGCGACAGCGGCGAGCAGGACGGGGGCGGCGACGGCGCGCTGCGCTCGGTCCTCCTGGTCACCGACGGCCGGCAGGACGACCCCGGCGCGCCGCCGCTCGACCAGGTCGTCGCTGCCCTGCAGGCGGAGGCGGACCCCGCCCGCCCGGTGCCCCTGCTCGTCGTCGGGCTCAGCACCGACGTGGACGCCGCGGAACTCACGGCGCTCGCCGGGGCGACCGGGGGCGCCGCCTACCTGGCCGAGCAGCCCGAGGACCTGCCGGCGGTCCTCGCCGACGCGCTCCGCCGGCGCTGACGCCCGAGCCCGCACCGGGCGCCCCGCCGCCCGCCTCGCGTACCGGACGGCGGGTCAGCCCGAGCACCGGCCCAGGCCAGGAGAGCGGGCGCGGCTACTCCAGCACGAGGATGAGGTCGCCGCCCTCGGTCTGCTGGACGGCGCCCACCGCGAGCCGCGCCACGGTCCCGCCACGCGGCACGGTGATCGCCGCCTCCATCTTCATCGCCTCGATGCTGGCCACCGTCTGCCCGGCCTCGACCGTGTCGCCCACGGCCACCCGCAGCGTGACGACGCCCGAGAACGGCGCGGCGACGTGCCGGTCGTTGCCCGGCTCGGCCCGCTCGGTCTGCGTGGTGTCGACCTGGACGGAGCGGTCGCGGACCTGCAGCGGGCGCAGCTGCCCGTTGAGGGTCGCCAGGACGGTCCGCATCCCCTTGGCGTCGGCCTCGCCCACCGCCTCCAGCCCGGCGATGAGCTGGACGCCCCGGCCGAGGGAGATGGTGTGCTCGGCGCCGGCGCGCAGGCCGTACAGGTAGTCGAGGGTGTCGAGCACGGACACGTCGCCGTAGGTCTCGCGCACCTGCGCCAGGTTCGCGGTGGGGCCGGGGAACAGCAGCCGGTTGAGCGTGCGGCGGCGCAGGGCGGGCTCGGCGTCGGCGGCCAGGGCGGCCTCGTCGTCGGGGTCGAGCACGGTCTCGCGGACCGGCGCGGTGCGGCCGGCGAGCGCCCGGGTGCGGAAGGGCTCGGGCCAGCCGCCGGGCGGGTCGCCCAGCTCGCCGGACAGGAAGCCGACGACGGAGTCGGGGATGTCGAACCGGGCCGGGTCGTCGGCGAAGGCCTGCGGGTCCGCGCCGGCGGCGACGAGCTGCAGGGCGAGGTCGCCGACGACCTTGGAGCTGGGCGTGACCTTGACCAGGCGGCCGAGGATCCGGTCGGCGGCGGCGTACATCCGCTCGACCTGCTCGAACCGCTCCCCCAGGCCCAGCGCGATGGCCTGCTGGCGGAGGTTGGACAGCTGCCCGCCGGGGATCTCGTGGTCGTACACGCGCCCGGTCGGGCTGGTCAGCCCGGACTCGAACGGCGCGTACACCTTGCGGACGACCTCCCAGTAGGGCTCGAGGTCCTGCGCGGCGCGCAGCGAGATCCCGGTGTCCAGCTCGGTGTGGGCGGTGGCGGCGACGAGCGCCGACAGCGGCGGCTGGCTCGTGGTGCCGGCCATGGTCGCCGTCGCGACGTCGACGGCGTCGGCGCCCGCCTCGACCGCCGCCAGGAGCGTGGCGAGCTGCCCGCCGGCGGTGTCGTGGGTGTGGACGTGGACGGGCAGCTCGAACCGCTCGCGCAGGGCTGTGACGAGGCGGCGGGCCGCGTGCGGGCGCAGCAGCCCGGCCATGTCCTTGACGGCGAGGACGTGGGCGCCCGCGTCGACGATCTGCTCGGCGAGGTCCAGGTAGTAGTCGAGGGTGTAGAGCTCCTCGGCGGGGTCGAGCAGGTCCGCGGTGTAGCAGAGCGCGACCTCGGCGACCGCGGTCCCGGTGGCGCGGACCGCGTCGATGGCCGGGCGCATCTGGGTGACGTCGTTGAGGGCGTCGAAGATGCGGAAGACGTCGATGCCGGTGCGGGTGGCCTCCTCGACGAAGGCCTCGGTGACCCGCGCCGGGTACGGCGTGTAGCCGACGGTGTTGCGGCCGCGCAGCAGCATCTGCAGGCAGAGGTTGGGCATCGCCTCGCGCAGCGCGGCCAGCCGGTCCCACGGGTCCTCGCCGAGGAAGCGGAGGGCGACGTCGTAGGTCGCGCCGCCCCAGCACTCCACGCTCAGCAGCTGCGGCATGGTGCGGGCCACGTGAGGGGCGACGGTGAGCAGGTCCGTGGTGCGCACCCGGGTGGCCAGCAGGGACTGGTGGGCGTCGCGGAAGGTGGTGTCGGTGACCCCGGGGACGGTGCTGGCCCGCAGGTCGGCCGCGAACCGCTCCGGGCCCAGCTCGAGGAGGCGCTGGCGGGAGCCGGGCGGCGGGGGCACGGACAGGTCCGTCGGGGGCAGCTTGACCGAGGCTGGCAGCTCGACGGGCACCTCGCCGTGCGGGCGGTTGACGGTGACGTCGGCCAGGTACGTGAGCAGCCGGGTGCCGCGGTCGGCACCGGGGCTGGCCGTCACCAGGTGGGGGCGCTCGTCGATGAACGACGTGGTGAAGCGGCCGGCACGGAAGTCCGGGTCGGCGATCATCGCCTGGAGGAACGGGATGTTGGTCGCCACGCCGCGGATCCGGAACTCCGCCAGCGCCCGGCGGGCGCGCGCGACCGCGGTGGAGAAGTCGCGGCCACGGCAGACGAGCTTGGTGAGCATGGAGTCGAAGTGCGGGGAGATCTCCGCGCCGGCGTAGGCGGTGCCGCCGTCCAGCCGGATGCCCGCGCCTCCGGGGTTGCGGTACGTGGTGATCCGGCCGACGTCGGGGCGGAAGCCGTTGGCCGGGTCCTCGGTCGTGATCCGCAGCTGGATGGCGGCGCCGTTGACCCGCAGGGTGTCCTGCGACAGGCCCAGGTCCGCGAGCGTGGAGCCGGAGGCGACGAGCATCTGCGAGGTCACGAGGTCGACGTCGGTGACCTCCTCGGTGATGGTGTGCTCGACCTGGATGCGCGGGTTCATCTCGATGAAGACGTGCTCGCCGGCGCGCTCGCCCTCGGTGGCGACGAGGAACTCCACGGTCCCGGCGTTGCGGTAGCCGATGGCGCGGGCGAAGGCGACGGCGTCGCGGTGCAGCGCCTGCCGGGTGGTCTCGTCCAGGTCCGGTGCCGGGGCGATCTCGATGACCTTCTGGTGGCGGCGCTGGATCGAGCAGTCGCGCTCGAAGAGGTGGACGACCTCGCCGTCGGTGTCGGCGAGGACCTGCACCTCGATGTGGCGGGGGCTGAGCACCGCACGCTCGATGAAGACCCGCGCGTCGCCGAAGGCGCCCTCTGCCTCGCGCATGGCCGCGGCGAGCGCGTCGGGCAGCTGGTCGCGCTCGTCGACGCGGCGCATCCCGCGCCCGCCGCCGCCCGCGACGGCCTTGACGAAGACCGGGAACCCGACCTCGTCGGCCGCGGCGAGGAGCACGTCGGCGTCGTCGGACGGCTCGGTCGACTCCAGCACCGGCAGCCCGGCCCGCTTCGCCGCGGCGATCGCCGTGACCTTGTTGCCGGCCATCTCCAGCACCTCGGCCGAGGGCCCGACGAACGTGATGCCGGCGTCCTCGCAGGCGCGGGCGAGGTCGGGGTTCTCCGACAGGAAGCCGTAGCCCGGGTACACAGCGTCGGCGCCGCACTCCTGGGCGACGCGGATGATCTCCGCGACGTCGAGGTAGGCGCGCACGGGGGCGCCGCGCTCGCCGATGAGGTAGGCCTCGTCCGCCTTGATCCGGTGGACGCCGTTGCGGTCCTCCCAGGGGAACACCGCGACGGTGCGCGCCCCGAGCTCGGTGGCGGCGCGGAAGGCGCGGACCGCGATCTCGCCGCGGTTGGCGACCAGGACCTTCTGGAACAACGTGGCTCCCGGGGGCTTCGAGGCTCGGCCGGCTCAGGCGACCTGGACGGCTGCCGAGGCTATCGGTCGGCGGGACGGACGGTCCGCGGGCGTCTCAGCCCTGGCTGTCGACCAGGTGCGCGGGGAACCCGCCCGTGGCGACCGGCCCCCAGCGGACCGGGGTGACCCGGAGCAGGCACTTGCCCTGCTCCGACATGGCCGCGCGGTACTCGTCCCAGTCCGGGTGCTCGCGGCCGAAGGAGCGGAAGTAGTCGACGAGCGGCTCCAGCGCCTCGGGCAGGTCGAGCACCTCGCACGTGCCGTCGACCTGGACGTACGGGCCGTCCCAGTCGTCGGAGAGGACGACGAGGCTCACCCGGGGGTCGCGGCGGGCGTTGCGGACCTTGGCGCGCTGCGGGTAGGTCGACACGACGAAGCGGCCCTGGTCGTCGACCCCGCACGACACCGGCGACGACTGGAGGCTGCCGTCGGCGCGGAAGGTCGTGAGGACGACGTGGTGGCGGTCCCGGCAGAAGGCGAGCAGGCCCTCGATGTCCGTCTGCGTGGCGGTCGCCGCGGCGCGGGGGGTCACTGCTCGCCCCACGAGGCGGTGGCCGCGCCGTCGACCTGCGCGGCCTGCACGGTCCCGCCGCCGACCTCGTCGACCGGGACGTCGAAGCACCAGCGGTGCTCGGCGCTCGCGCCCGGCTCCAGGTCGGGGGCCAGCGCGGGCGCGCCGAGGACCACCGCGTCGCAGGTCAGCTCGTCGTACAGCGCACCGGCCGCGCTGACGTAGCCGACGTTGAGCCCCAGGTAGACGCCCTCGGCCTCGGTGCCGGTGTTCTCCACGGTGCCCGTGACCACGACGTAGCGCCCGCCGGGGGCAGGGTTCTCGGGCTCCTCCGCCGCGACGGCGGCGTCGGCCTCGAGGTCGACCCCGGTCACCGTGACGCGCAGCGGGCCGAGGTCGGCGCCCTGGCCGAGCGGCAGCACGGCCGCGGGGGCGGCGGGCTCGGAGGGGGCCGCGACGGGCGGCGGGACGACGGACGGCTCCTCGCTGGGCAGGGCGTCCAGGCTGGGGAACGGCTCGTCGGTGGGGAAGGTGTCCTCGAGCTCCTCGATCGTGGTGCCCAGGTCGTCCGTGGCCTCCCGGACGGCGTTGACCGCAGCGACGACCGCGACCGTGCCCAGCACCGTCAGCAGCACCGAGACGACGAGGCCGGCGACCGCGAGGCCGCGCCCCTTGCGCTTCCCGCCGGCCGTGCGGACCAGGCCGACGATGCTGAGCACGAGCCCGACAGGGGCCAGGAGGAACGCCAGCACCAGGCCGACGACCGACACCACGTCGGTGGACGGGCCGTCCGCACCGGTCTGGCCCCCGGGCGGGGGGCCGTAGCCGCCGGGGCCGTACCCGGCGGGGCCGGGGGCGCCGTACCCGGGGGTCCCGCCGTAGGGCACGCCGTACCCACCGGGCGTTCCGGAGGGTGTGCCGTACCCGCCCGGGTCCCCCGCCGGCGGCGTGCCGTACCCGCCGGCCGGCGGCGGGGCGTACGGGTCCGGGCCGGCC
>NZ_JBBEOI010000234.1 GCF_037860755.1 Aquipuribacter hungaricus
GTCCCCCGTACCGTCGGCGGCCGCGCCGGGGACGGTGCCGCCGGCGACCCCGGACAGCGGCGCGAGGGCGTCGAGGTCCGGCGCGAGCGGCCCCAGCTCCACCTCGGGCAGGCCGAGGGCCCGGGCGGCGTACGGGGCCAGGGGCAGCCCGGCGGCCTCGTCCGGGGTGAGGACCGCGAGCCGCTCGCTCGAGCCGTCGACCTCGGTGCGGAGGGTGCCGCCGAGCACCTCGACGTCGTAGACGAGCCGGACCGTGTGGAGCCGGACCCCGCGGTGCGGCAGGTCGAGGACGTCGGTGAGCACCTGGCGCAGCGCGACGGGACGGACCTGCAGGCCGGTCTCCTCCGCGACCTCGCGGACGACGGCCTCGTCGGGGTGCTCGCCGTGGTCGACGCCCCCGCCGGGCAGGAACCAGCGCCCCGCCAGGTCCGAGCGCCGCGACGCCTCGACGAGGACGACCCGGTCCCCCGGCCCGTCGTCGGCGGACGGGTGGAGCAGGGCGTACGCGGCGAGGCGGGTGACCGGCCTCACCGGGCGGCGGCGCGCCGGCCGTCGGTGGCACCGGGACCCCGGCCGGTGTCAGGGTCCAGGCCCGCCCCCCGGCGCCTGTCCGCCTCGGCCCGGACGTCGGCGGTGACCCGCCGCTCCGCGAGGAAGGACAGGAAGGGCACGGTGCCGGCGAGCAGCACGGCGAGCGTGGTGAGCGGGCGCCAGCGCCGCCGGCTGGCCAGGTCGATGCCGGTGGCCAGGTAGACCATGTACCCGAAGCCGTGGACCGGGCTGACGGTTCGGGACAGCACGTCGGAGCGGACGCCGAACAGGTCCGTGTAGCGCAGCAGGATGCCCGCGGTCAGCAGCAGGAGGAACGTCCCGACGATCCACGCCACGACGCGGAACCTCTTCAGGGCGGCGGTCATGCGGGGGTCCTCTCGCGGGGGGCGGTGCCGGCCGGGCCGGGCGGGTCCGTGGGGTCGGTGGAGGCGTCCGGGCCGGGGGGACCGGTCGGGTCGGTCTCGTCGTCCAGGTCGGCCAGGTCGCGGCGGCGGGGGTCCGTGCGGGCGGCGTCGTCGCGCAGCATCCGCCACCAGAGCACGACGGCGAAGCCGGCGAAGACGAACCACTGTGCGGAGTAGGCCAGGTTGCGCCAGTCGCGGGCGCCGGTGTCCTCGGCGGGCGGGCCGGGGAGCAGCTCCAGGTCGGCCCCGGCCGCCTGGGACGGGGTGGGCGCGGTGACGACGAAGCCGGGCACGAGCGCCTCCGGCCAGCGGTTGGCCAGGTCGGCCGCGGCGAGCAGCGGCACCACGCCCTCGGGCTGCACGACCTCGGCCGGGACGTCGAGCGGCTCGGACTGCTGGAGCCAGCCGACGACGGTGGCCGCCCCCGCGGGCTCGTCGACCGTCTGCGCGGGGCTGCCCGCCGGGGACGGCAGCCAGCCGCGGACCACCGGCAGGAGGGCGGGCCCGTCGGGGCCCTGCACCTCCAGGGCGGTCACGGCCCAGCGTCCGGGGCGCCCGTCGAGGTCGCGGTCGGCCACGAGCAGCGTGCGGTCGGTGCGCCAGCGTCCGGTCGCGGCGACCAGGTCCCCCGCCGCCGTCTCGGGGACCGCGGCCCCGGTGGTGCCGGCGAGCGCCACGACGTCCGGCAGCGAGGCCGCCTCGACGGTGGCCAGGTCGACGGCGGCGCGCGGGGCCTCCGGGACGCTGCGCTCCCACTGCCATCGGCCGAGCAGGACCATGCCCGCCACGGCGGCCACGAGGACCAGCGTCAGCGCGGCCCAGCGCCACGTGAGCAGGGTCCGGACCACGCCCCCCAGGGTACGGACCCCCGGCGGCGGGCCGACGACGAGGCGGGTCTCCGGGGCGCTGTCAGGAGCCGCCGGGGCTCAGGCCGCCAGCAGCAGGGCCAGCACGGCGGTGTCGACGTCGTCGGACGGGTCGACCCCGCGCCGGCTGACCAGGCGGGTGACCGTGCCGTCGGGCTCGGCCTCGACCCACGCGGCGCGGTGGTCCAGGCCCAGGTGCGGCGCCCCGGGGAGCAGGACGCAGCCGCTGGCGACGCCGTCCACCTCGGGGGTGCTGGACGGTGACTCCCCCGGCGGGTGCAGGAGCAGGAGCGCGACCGGCGGCTCCTGGGGGCGGCGCGCCGTCGTGCCCGGGTCCAGCGCCCGGCCGACCAGGCGGACCAGGCCGACCGCGTCGGGCACGGCGCCGCCGTCGGGCCGGTCCTCGCTGGCGCTGAACAGCGACGTGGCCGGCAGCAGGCCGGGCGTGGTGGCGACCCGGACGGCGAGCGTGAGCAGGTGCACCCACTCCCGCGTGCTGTCGGGCCAGCGTCCTGAGACGAGGAAGCCGGCGAGCCCGTCGCCGGCCCGGTGCAGCGGGGCGACGCCCACCGTGAGGGGTCCGCCCGGCTCCGCGGGTCCGTCCTGCCGTGGCTCCATGGCACCTCCCCTGTGTCCGGGGACCGTGCGGTCCGCGGGGGCGACAGCGTGCGGGGCGGACGTGCTGGCACACAAGATCCCTCAAGTGCCAGTCGAGGGTCGGGACCCTCGGTGGCCCGGTCAGCCCAGGTCGAGCAGCCGGTGGCCGTGGACGACCCGGTCCTTGACGTCGAGCACGACCACCATGGCCACCCGCCGCTCGAGGGTGGCCAGGAGGACGTGCACCCAGCGGCCGCCCCGCATCGCCCAGGCCGTCGGGGTGCCGCGGGGCGCGGGCCGGTGCCCCTGCCACTGCTCGTCCGGCAGCGCGTCGGCGTAGGCCTCGAGCAGCTGCCACATCTCGTCGGCGACCCCGCACGGGCGCGGCCCGGCGGACACCGTGGCCTGCAGCTCCCCCTCGGTCAGCGTGCGCACGGCCCCAGCATGGTGCCCGGGCGACGACGGCTGCGCGGGCACCGTCGTCGTCCCCCCGGTCCCCGCGCGCGATCGACGAGGACTGCGCCGGTGCTCGCACCGACGCCCGGGACCCCGCGCGGGATCGACGAGGACTGCGCGGGCGTCCCCGCCGGCGCCCGGGCCCCGCGCACGATCGACAAGGACTGCGCGGGCACCCTCGTCGTGCGGGGGCGGGGTGCGCCGGCCGCGGCTAGCGTCCCGGGATGCCCCCGGCCGGCGTGCGCACCCGACGGGCGACGGCCGCGGACGCCGAGGCCCTCGCCGGGCTCGCGCACGGCTGGTACGGCGGTGACGCCGGCCGCTGGAGGACCACCATGGCCACCGCGCTGGAGCAGGGCGAGCGCGTCGTCGTCGCCGAGTGCGACGGCGAGACAGTCG
Source organism: Aquipuribacter hungaricus (assembly GCF_037860755.1). Classification (NCBI taxonomy): domain Bacteria; kingdom Bacillati; phylum Actinomycetota; class Actinomycetes; order Micrococcales; family Intrasporangiaceae; genus Aquipuribacter; species Aquipuribacter hungaricus. The sequence goes on from NZ_JBBEOI010000234.1 coordinate 3,275, forward strand.
GCTACGCCAAGGCCGGAGAGCGGCTCCCGACCGGTCCCGACGACCCGGCACCGGCGGGGACCTGGCTGACCGGGGCCGTCGTCGCGGAGCAGCACCGGCGGGCCGGCGTCGCGGGCGCGCTGGTCGGTCTCCTGCTGGCCGAGCTGCGCCCGGCGGGCCGGCCGGTGTGGTCCATGGCCGACGCCGGGAACCGGGCCTCGCTGGCGCTGCACGCCCGCGCCGGTTTCACCGAGGTGCTCCGGGCCCCCAGCATGCTCGGCGAGGACTTCCGCAGCGGCGAGGGCGTGCTGCTCCGGCTCGACCCGTCCTGAGCCGCCGCGTCACTCCCACTCGATGGTGCCCGGCGGCTTGCTCGTCACGTCGAGCACGACCCGGTTGACCTCGCGCACCTCGTTGGTGATCCGCGTGGAGATCGTCGCGAGCACGTCGTAGGGCAGCCGGGTCCAGTCGGCCGTCATGGCGTCCTCGCTGCTCACCGGCCGCAGGACGACGGGATGGCCGTAGGTCCGGCCGTCGCCCTGCACCCCGACGCTGCGCACGTCGGCCAGCAGCACGACCGGGCACTGCCACACCTCGCGGTCCAGGCCCGCCGCGGTCAGCTCCTCGCGCGCGATGGCGTCGGCGCGGCGGAGGATCTCCAGCCGGTCCGCGGTGACCTCGCCGACGATCCGGATGCCGAGGCCGGGGCCGGGGAACGGCTGGCGCCAGACGATCTCCTCGGGCACGCCGAGCTCGAGGCCGACGCGGCGCACCTCGTCCTTGAACAGCGTGCGCAGGGGCTCGACCAGGCCGAACTCCAGGTCGTCGGGCAGACCGCCCACGTTGTGGTGGCTCTTGATGGTCGCCGTCCCGCTGCCGCCGCCGGACTCGACGACGTCGGGGTAGAGGGTGCCCTGGACGAGGAACTCGACCGGCTCGCCCTGCTCGGCGGAGTCCGCGACGACGCGGGCGGCCGCCTCCTCGAAGACCCGGATGAACTCCCGGCCGATGACCTTGCGCTTGGTCTCCGGGTCGCTGACCCCGGCGAGCGCGGCGAGGAACCGGTCGGCCGCGTCGACGACGACGAGGTCGACGCCCGTGGCGGCGACGAAGTCCTGCTCGACCTGCTCGACCTCGCCCTCGCGCAGCAGGCCGTGGTCGACGAGCACGCACGTGAGCCGGTCGCCGATGGCGCGCTGGACGAGCGCCGCCGCGACGGAGGAGTCCACCCCGCCGGACAGCCCGCACACGGCGCGGGCGTCCCCGACCTGCGCACGGATGGCCTCGACCTGGTCGGTGATGACGTTGCCGATGGTCCACGTCGGGGCGATGCCGGCGATCTCGTGGAGGAAGTGCTCGAGCACGGCCTGCCCGTGCGCGGAGTGCAGCACCTCGGGGTGGAACTGCACGCCTGCCAGGCGGCGCTCGGGGTCCTCGAACGCGGCGACCGGCGTGCCCGTCGTGCGGGCGACGACCTCGAAGCCCGCGGGCGCCTGGGTGACCGCGTCGCCGTGGCTCATCCACACCGACTGCCGGACCGGGAGGCCGTGGAACAGGGTGGAGTCGCCGGAGACGACGTCGAGGTCGGTGCCGCCGAACTCGGCGCTGCCGGTCCGCTCCACCGTCCCGCCCAGGGCCCGGGCCATGGCCTGGAAGCCGTAGCAGATGCCGAACGCCGGGACCCCGGCCTCGAAGAGCTCCGGACCCAGGTCGGGGGCGCCGGGCGCGTACACCGACGACGGGCCGCCCGACAGGATGATCGCGGCCGGGCCGCGCTCGAGCATCTCCCCTACCGGCATGGTGTGGGGGACGATCTCGCTGTAGACGCGCGCCTCGCGCACACGGCGGGCGATGAGCTGGGCGTACTGGGCACCGAAGTCGACGACGAGCACCGTCGGGTGGCTCGCGGACGGGTCGGTGGCGCGGGTCGCGGCGTCGGGGGCGGGCGACGGGGGGCTACCGGTCTCGGTCACCGCCTCAGGCTAGTGGCGCGACACCCACCAGTCGGAGGCCCGGGCGTGGAGCAGGGCGACGGCGACCGGGACGCAGGCGACGAGCGCCAGGAGCAGGGCCACCCGCAGCAGCTCGCCGCGCTGGGCGTCCCCGAGGGGCAGCACGGTGGCGGCGGGGGTCGCGGCCGGCGGCCCGACCGGCGCGGTCCCGACGGTGCCCGCGGACCCGGCGTCGAC
>NZ_JBBEOI010000235.1 GCF_037860755.1 Aquipuribacter hungaricus
CGCGGCCGGGCTGGCCGGTGCGGCGCTCGCCCGGGCGCTGCGGCCGCTGCCCTGGCCGGCCGCCGCGGTCGTCGAGGGCGTCGCGCTGTGGCCGCTGCTGTCCTCGCGCATGCTCCGGCACGAGGTCACCGCCGTCGAGGACGCGCTGGGGCGCTCGCTCGCCGACGGCCGGACGCAGGTCTCGCGGCTGGTCAGCCGGGACACCCGGACGCTGGACGTCGAGGCGGTTCGCGGGGCCGCGCTCGGCTCGCTGTCGGAGAACCTGTCGGACTCCGTGGTCGCACCGCTGCTCGCGCACGCCGCCGGCGGGCTCCCGGGCGCCGCGGTGTACCGCTACGCCAACACCGCCGACGCGATGTGGGGCTACCGGACCCCGCGCTGGCTGCACGCGGGGCGGGTCGCGGCCCGCGCCGACGACCTCACCAACCTCGTCCCCGCCCGCGTGTCGGCCCTGCTCCTGCTCGCCGTCGCCCGGGCGCCCCGACACCTGGCGCGGCTCCGCGCGCAGGCGCGGCTGACCCCGTCGCCCAACGGCGGCTGGCCGATGGGCGCCATGGCCCTGGTCCTCGGCGTCCGGATGGCCAAGCCGGGGGTGTACGCCCTGCACCCGGACGGGCGGGCCGCGACGGCGGCGGACACCCGGCGGGCGGTCCGGCTGGTGGCGGCGGTGACGGTCGCGGCCTGGCCGGTCGCGGCGGTCGTCTCGCTGGTGCGTCAGGCACTGGTGCGGCGGGCCCTGATGCACGGGGCCGTCGCGTGAGCGCCGTCATGGTGCTCGGCTGCACGAGCTGGGCCGGCAAGAGCCTCCTGGCGACGGCGCTGTGCCGCTGGTACGCCGACCAGGGCCTGCGCGTCGCCCCGTTCAAGGGGCAGAACATGTCCAACAACGCCCGCGTCGTGGCCGGCGGCGAGCTGGGTGTCGCACAGTGGCTGCAGGCCCGCGCCGCCCGGGTGGTGCCCGACGTCCGGATGGGGCCGGTGCTGGTCAAGCCCGAGCGGGACGGCAGCCAGGTCGTGGTGCTCGGCCGGGTCGACGACGACCTCAGCCGGCTGGCGTGGACCGCCCGCCCGGCCGGGCTGTGGGGGCCGATCAGCCAGAGCCTCGACGCGCTGCTGGCCGAGCACGACCTGGTGGTCTGCGAGGGCGCGGGCAGCCCGGCCGAGACCAACCTCCGCGACACCGACCTGGCCAACCTCCGGGTGGCCGCGCACGCGGGCGCCCCGGCGCTGCTCGTCGCCGACATCGACCGCGGCGGGGCGTTCGCCCACCTGCTCGGGACGTGGACGCTCGTCGACGAGGTCGACCGGCACCGCCTGGCTGGCTTCGTGCTCAACAAGTTCCGCGGGGACCCGACCCTGCTGCGGGAGGCGCCGGCCGAGCTCACCGCCCGCACCGGGATGGCGCACGCCGGGGTCCTGCCGATGCTCGCCCACCGGCTGCCCGACGAGGACGGCGCGCGCGACATGGCCGACCTGGGGCCCGCCGGGTCCGGTCGGGTGCCGACGGTCGCGGTGGTCCGGTACCCCAGCGCCAGCAACCTCGACGAGCTCACGCTGCTGGCGACGGCGAGCCGGCTGGTGTGGGCGACCACCCCGGCCGCCGTGGCGGAGGCGGACCTCGTCGTCCTGCCCGGTTCCAAGCACGTCGGTGCGGACCTGGCGTGGCTGCGCGCGACCGGGACCGGGGCGGCCGTCGTCGACCGGGCCGCGCGCGGCGGTCGCGTCCTCGGGGTGTGCGGCGGCCTGCAGGTGCTCGGGCAGCACCTCGGGCCGGAGCCCGTGGCCGGGGGCGGCGAGGGCGGTGGGCCGGGCCTCGGGCTGCTCCCCGTCTCGACCCGCTACACCGCGACCAAGCGGGTCGGCCCCGTCGACGGCCTGCGGTTCCGGGTGCTGTCCGGGTCGCCGTGGTCCGCGCTCGACGGCCTGGTCGTGGGCGGCTACGACATCCGGCACGGGACGACGACGGGTGACCCGGGCGGGGGCGGCGGCTCCGGCAGCAGCGGCAGCGGCGGTGCTGGTGGTGGCGGCGGTGCTGGTGGCAGCGGCGGTGCTGGTGCGACCGGCAGCGGAGTCGGCGACGGCCGGGCGGCGGTGCTCGGCGAGGAGCACGGCTGGGCGGAGGGGTCCGTGCTGGGCCTGGCCTGCCACGGTGTGCTCGAGGACCCCGCCGTCGTGGAGGCGCTGCTCGGCGTCCGGCCCGTCGACCGGCTGGAGGAGACCCTCGACGCGCTCGCCGCCGCCGTCGACGAGCACCTGGACACCGACCTGCTGCGCCGCATGACCGGAGGACTGCTGTGAGCCAGACACCCGAGAGCCCCGCGAACCCCGAGACGCCCGAGAACCCCGAGACGCCCGAGGAAGCGGCGCCTGCTCAAGACGCCTCGGCGGGCGTGCCCCGCCGGGGTCCGCGCGAACGGCCCGAGCCCCGCCGGGTGTCCTCGCTCGTCCTCGTGGCCACCGGCGACGGCAAGGGCAAGTCGACGTCGGCGTTCGGCACCGTGCTGCGGGCCGTCGCCCGGGACTGGCGCGTCCTCGTCGTGCAGTTCATGAAGTCCGGCCGCTGGCACGTCGGCGAGGAGGCCGTCGCCCGCCGGCTCGGGGTCGAGTGGTGGACCATCGGCGACGGCTTCACGTGGGAGAGCGACGACCTGGACCGCTCGGCCGCCATCGCCCGCGAGGCCTGGGCGGCCGCCGAGGCCGCGCTCGCCGGAGGGGAGTACGACGTCGTGGTGCTCGACGAGGTGACCTACCCGATCACCTACGGCTGGGTCGAGGGCGCCCGCGTCTACGCCGCCATCAAGGACCGCGCGCCCCGCACCAACGTCTTCTGCACCGGCCGGGGCGCGACCGACGAGCTCGTCGAGCTCGCGGACACGGTCACCGAGATGCGCATGGTCAAGCACGCCTACGCCTCGGGCGTGCGCGCCAAGCGCGGCATCGACTTCTGAGGCCCCGGTGAGCCACGAGGCGCGCGTCGCCCGCACCGGCCGGACAGGAGGCGTGGCGGGCAGAGGCGACGCACCTGGCACGACAGCCGTGCCGGACACCCCGCACGTCCCGGACGCGGCCGACGTGGCCCGGCTGTCCGAGCACGGCGACACCCAGGTGCCCCCGGGCCACGTCGACCTGGCCGTCAACGTCCACCCCGACCCGCCGCCCGGCCTGGCCGAGGTGCTCACCGGTATCGACGTCCGCGCCTACCCCGACCCGTCCCGCGCCCGTGCCGCCGTCGCCGCCCGGCACGGGGTCGGCGAGGACCACGTCCTGCTGACCAACGGTGCCGCCGAGGCGTTCTGGGCGCTCGCCCACGCCCACGCCCGCGCCCACCCGGCGGGTGTCCCGGCGGCCTGCGTCCACCCGTCGTTCACCGCCCCCGAGGCCGCGCTGCGCAGCGCCGGGGTGCCGGTCCGGCGGGTGGTCCGGCGCTGGCAGGACGGGTTCCGCCTGGACCCCGCGGCGGTGCCCGAGGACGCCGGTCTGGTCGTCCTCGGCCGGCCCGACAACCCGACCGGCCGCAGCGAGGACGTCGACGTGCTCGCCTCGCTGCGCCGGCCCGGCCGGCTGCTCGTCGTCGACGAGGCCTTCGCCGAGCACCGGGGTGACGGCCTCGGGCTCACCGGCGAGCGCGGCCGACTGCCGGGTCTGGTCCAGGTGCGCAGCCTGACGAAGGTCTGGGGCGCCGCCGGGCTCCGGCTCGGCTACGTCGTCGCCGACCCCGGGGTCGTCCGAAGGCTCGCGGCGGTGCTGCAGCCGTGGCCGGTGGGCACGGTCGCCCTCGCCGTCCTCGAACGGCTCCTCGGACCCGCGCACGCCGCCGACGTCGAGGTCGAGCGGCGCCGCCGGGCCGCGGTCGTCGACGCGCACCGCGACGCCCTCGTCCCCCGGCTGCGGGCGCTCGGGCTCACGGTCCACGCCGGCGAGGCCCCGTACCTGCTGCTCCACGGACCCGTCCACGACCTGCGCGAGCGTCTGCTGGGTCACGGGCTCGCCGTCCGCCGCTGCGACACCTTCCCCGGCCTCGACGGCTCGTTCGTCAGGGTCGCCGTCCCCGCGCCGCCGGTGGCCGACCTGCTCGTGGACGCCCTCGCCGCCGTGCTCGCCCAGGACGCCGCCGGGACCGCGCACCGCCCGGCGGGGGTGGCGCGGTGAGCCCGCGACCCCGCCGGCGCGTCCGCGCGCTGTCCGTGGCGGCCGTCCGCCGGGACGACGGGGCCGTCCTCGTCCAGCGCGGCCACGACCCCGTGACCGGGGCCTTCTTCCACCGGCTGGTCGGCGGCGGGATCGAGTTCGGCGAGAGCGCGGCCGAGGCCGTGGTCCGGGAGTTCGACGAGGAGCTGGGGGCCCGCCTGCAGGACGTGCGGCTGCTCGGCTGGCTCGAGAACCGCTTCGAGCTCGGCGGCGTCCCGGGGCACGAGGTCGTCGCCGTGCACGCCGGCCGGCTGACGCAGCGCCGCCTCCTCGACCGGGACGACCTGGGGAACATCCCGGGCAGCACGTCGACCGCCTGCTGGGTGCCCGTGGAGCTGCTGCTGGGCGGACCGGCGCCGCTGGTCCCCGCCGGCGTCGCCGACCTGCTGAGGGCTGGGTGGCCTTGCCCGACGCCTGACTAGGCCGCCGCCCGGCTGCCCGCAGCGGACGTGACGGGCTGTGACCCGGGTGCGCAGATCAGGTGGTCGGGGGCCGCGAGCCTCCAGGACGCCGCTGTGACGACGACACACCCCTGGACCGAAAATTTGCCAGATCGTTACCTGGGAAGTCATCGTCATGCCGAGCACGTTCTCCCGCACCGGGTCGGCGGGCCAGGTCCCCACCTGTCCGCAGCCGTCCCGGGACGCCACCGGCACAGAGGTCCCCGCCTCCGTGCCCGGCCCAGGTCTCCGTCGAGCACCGTCCCCCGCGCTCCCCGGCGCGGCGGACCGACCTGGTTGCGGGTGCCCCACCCCGCGGAGAGACGGACCGCGGCCCGACGACAGGGAGCCCATGCCCCGCCACACCCAGCCCGTGCCCCGCTCGCGCCGTCTCGCCCCGGTCCAGCGCGCCGCCGCGACCGCCGGCCTCACCGCCGCCGCCCTCGTCGTCGGTGTCGGCGGCTTCAGCGTCGCCACGTCGGCCTCGCTGGCCGACGCACCCGGTGACCGGTTCGCGCTCGCCGACCTGTTCGGCGGTGCCGACGGCGAGCTGAGCGCGTCCGGTGCCGTGGACCCCGCCGCCGCGCGCGCCGCCGCCGCCGACCGGGCCGACCGCTCCGAGCGCCTGCCGCTCGCGGAGGGCCTGCCCTCCACCAGCGCCGAGGCCCAGGGCTGGGTCGACGAGGTCGCCGTGCTGGAGCAGACGCTCGAGGAGCGCGCCGCCGCCGAGGCCGAGGCCGCCCGCGTGGCCGCCGAGGCCGAGGCCGCGCGCCTGGCAGCCGAGGAGGCCGCCCGGGTCGAGGCCGAGCGG
>NZ_JBBEOI010000236.1 GCF_037860755.1 Aquipuribacter hungaricus
GTGCTCGCCGCGCGCGGAGGAGGCCGAGGCCGGTGCGCCCGCGAGCGCGACCGCGCCGCCGGCGACCGCGGTGGCCCCGATGCCGCGCAGCAGGGCGCGACGGTCCGGGCCGGTGCCCGCCTCCGCGGCGCGGAGGGCGGGGGTGGTGGTGTCAAAGCCGAAGCACATCAACGTGCTCCCTTCAGGGTGTCGACCCGTGGGTCGGTGGGGGTGGTGGTGGGGCCGGGGGCAGCAGGTGCCGCCCCCGCTGGGACGGCGAGGTCCAGGAGCAGGTCCCGGACCTCCGTCGCCTCGTAACGGTCTCGGGCCCCCCCGGGGACCGAGCACAGCAGGACGGGCCCGTCGTCCGGGTCGTCGGGCAGCCGTCCGTGGCTGCCCTTCACCCAGCGGGCGTCGAGGGGGACCACGCTCATCGCGTAGCGCAGCCCCACCTTCTTCTTCAGCAGGCTGATCCCGGCGCGCACCTTGGCGGTCGGGTCGGCCGGGTCGAGGAACAGCTCGGCGGGGTCGTAGCCGGGCTTCTTGTGGATCTCCACGCCGCGCGCGAAGTCGGGGGCCCGCGCGTCGTCGAGCCAGTAGTAGTACGTGAACCACGACCGGGGCGCGGCGACGGCGACGAGCTCGCCGCTGCGCTCGTGGCCCAGGCCGGCCTCGGCGAGCGCGTCGCCCTCGAGCACCTGCTCCACGCCGGGCAGCGCGGCCAGGAGCTCGCGCACCCGGGGACGGTCGGCGGGGTCGGCGACGTAGACGTGGGCGACCTGGTGGTCGGCGACCGCGAAGGCCCGCGAGGTCCACGGGTCCAGCAGCTCCCGCCCGTCCTGGACGTACACCTCGAGCAGCCCGGCCTCGCGCAGCGCGCGGTTGACGTGGACCGGCTCGTCGACCGCGGTGATGCCGTACTCCGACAGCACGACGACCGTCGTGCCCGCGGCGGCCGCGTCGTCCAGCAGCGGGGCGACCGTGGCGTCGAGCGCCTCCACCGCGGCGACGGCCTCGGGGCCGTCGGGGCCGAACCGCTGCAGGTCGTAGTCCAGGTGCGGCAGGTAGGCCAGCGTCATGTCGACGCGGGGCATGACCATCCGGGTGGCCTCGACGATCCAGCGCGTGGAGGCGATGGACGCGGTCGGGCCCCAGTACTGGAACAGCGGGAACGGGCCGAGCGCCTCGGTGAGCTCGTCGTGCAGCTCCGGCGGGCGGGCGTAGCAGTCCGGGGACTTCCGGCCGTCGGCGTGGTAGACCGGCCGGGGCGTGACCGTGAGGTCGGTGCTGGCGCCCATGGCGTACCACCAGCAGACGTTGGCGACGGTGAACCCGGGCTGCCGGCGGCGGGCGGTCTCCCAGACCTTCTCGCCCTGGACGAGCCGGTTGTGCTGGCGCCAGAGCATGACCTCGCCGATGTCGCGCAGGTACCAGCCGTTGCCGACGATGCCGTGCTCGGTCGGCACGGTGCCGGTGAGGAACGTCGACTGCGCGGAACAGGTCACCGCGGGCAGGACGGTGCCGAGCTCGGCCTGCCAGCCCTGCTCCGCGAGGGCGCGCAGCCGGGGCGCGTGGCGCAGCAGCTTCGGGGTGAGGCCGACGACGTCGAGGACGAGCAGGCTCATGCGGCCACCAGCCCCGCGTCGAGGAGCTCCGCGCGGGCCCAGGCGAGCTCGGCGGCGATGCCGTCGAGCACCCCCTCGGGACCGTCGGGGCGGATGCCGTCGGGCAGCACGGACCAGGTGTACGTCTCGACCTCCAGGTGGTCGGTGAGGGCGCGGTCGCCCCCGAGCAGGGCGTCGACGGTGCCGCGCAGCTCCGCGCGGGTGCTGCGCAGCGGCGGGGCGGGGTCGGCGTGGAGCGGGACGTGGACGTGGACCCGCCAGGCCTCGTCGGTGGACAGCGGGCGGGCGCCGGCCAGCGCCTCGTCCAGGTCGTCCTTGCCGACGAGCCGGCCGCCGACGTGGCTGCGGACCTGGTGGAGGAACCGCTGCTCGACGAACGGCTCGAGGGCGGCGCGGGTGGCGGGGTCGGCCGGGTCCTCGGCGTGCAGGGCCGCGGCGAGCTGCGCCTTGACGACCGGCAGGTCGGCCGCGCCGAGGCGGGCCAGCGCCTCGTGCGGGTCCTCGAAGGCGACGGCGAGGTGGCAGGTGTCCAGGCAGACCCCGACGTGCTCGCCCGCGGCGGGCGCGACGCGCTCGGCGGCGTCCTCGGTGGTCTCGACGATGCAGCCCGGCTCGGGCTCGAAGCCGACCCGGACCGCGCGGCCCGCGTCGGCGGACACCTTGGCCAGGCCGTCCTCCAGGCGTGCGAGCAGGGTCTCCGCGGTGGCCTGCCGGTCCGACAGCCACGGCGTCCGCCAGCCCAGCGGCAGGGTGGAGATGCTGCCGCGCACGGCGTCGTCCGGCATGAGCCGGGCCAGCACCGTCGCGCAGTCGAGGGTGTAGTCGAGCCGGTCGCGGGTGGTCCAGTCCGGCCGGTACACCGCCTTCTTGACGACCGGGGCGTGGAAGCCGCCCCAGGGGAACGCGTTGACGGTGACGACCTCGACCCCGGCACGCTGCAGCCCGCGGCGCAGCCGCTCCAGCGAGGCGGGCTCGGCGACGAGCCGGGCGGCCAGGGCGGCGGGCAGCCACAGCCCGATGCCCACGGTGGGCACGTCGAGCCGGCGGCGCAGCCCGTGGCCGACGGCGTCGACCTGCGCGAGGACCTCGTCGAGGTCCTCGGCGGGGTGGACGTTGCTGCAGTGGGCCAGGTGGACGGTCGTGCCGTCGCGGTGGGTGAACCTCATGCGCGCGGCCCCCGCAGCAGCGAGCTGCCCTCGAAGGTCGCGCCCGCGTCGACCGGCGGCACGTCGAGGACGAGGCGGCCGGACTGGCCGTAGAACTCGACCGGGTTGCGCCACAGCACCCGGTCGACGTCGTCGTCGCCGAAGCCGGCCGCGAGCATGGCCTCGCCGGTGCGGACGGTGAGCAGCGGGTCGCTCTTGCCCCAGTCGGCGGCGGAGTTGACGAGCACGCGGTCCAGGCCCCGCTCCTGGAGGATCCGCACCATGCGGTGGGGGTCCATCTTGGTGTCGGGGTAGATCGAGAAGCCCGCCCAGGCGCCGGCGTCGTCGACCATGCCGACCGTGGTCTCGTTGCAGTGGTCGACGAGGACGTGACCGGCGGGCAGGCCCGAGGCCGCGACCAGCTCGAGCGTGCGCCGGGTGCCGGCGGCCTTGTCGCGGTGCGGGGTGTGGACCATGACGGGGAGCCCCTGCTCGCCGGCCATCTCCAGCTGGATGCGGAAGGCGTGCTCCTCCTCCGACGTCATGGAGTCGAAGCCGACCTCGCCGACCGCGACCACGCCGTCCTTGGCCAGGTAGCGGGGCAGCACGTCGAGCACCCCGGCCAGCCGCGGGTCGTTGGCCTCCTTGGGGTTGAGCGCGAGCGTGCAGGAGTGGGCGATGCCGTGCTGGGCCGCGCGGAACCGCTCCCAGCCGAGCAGGGAGTCGAAGTAGTCGGTGAAGGAGCTCACGCCGGTGCGGGGCTGGCCGAGCCAGAACGCCGGCTCGACGACGGCGCGGACGCCCGCGGCGTACATCTGCTCGTAGTCGGTGGTGGTGCGGGAGGTCATGTGGATGTGGGGGTCGAGGACGCGCACGGTCAGGTGCCTCCGTCGGGGTCTGCAGCGGGATCGGTGCCAGGGGTGCCGGTCGGGGCGGGGGCGGCGTCGCGGGCGGCGAGGGCGCGCCGGGCGGCCTCGCGCCGGTCCTCGTGGGGCGAGGCGAGCAGCTCCTCCAGGCCCGACGCCGCGACCGCGTCGGGGAAACGGCGCAGCACGAGCCAGGCGTCGTCGGGGACGTCGCGGCCGGCGGTCACGCGCTCGGTCACCAGGGCGGCGACCATGCGGGCGGTCTCGGCGTCGGCGCGGTCGTCGAGGCCGGCGACGGCGGCCAGGGGGACGCCGGTGAAGAGGCACTTGAGGACGGCGTGGCGCCAGGCCTCGTCGGGCAGCGCGTCGTGCCCGGCCGGGCCCACGGCGGCGGCGACCAGGCGGCCGTCGTTGGTGCGCAGCGCGTCGAGCAGCAGGGGCAGGGTGCTCGCGGCGGGCAGCGGGAGCCGGTGCAGCGCCAGCAGGACGGCGCGCTTCTCGTCGGCGTCGCCGTAGCGGTACAGCTGCTCGACCTCGGTGGCCAGCGCCGCGGGGTCGAGGGCGCCGGCGAGGGCGTCGAGGACGCGGCCGCGGGCGGCGTCGACCGCGACGGGCTCACGGGTACCGAGCAGGCGGGCGACCGCGGGGAACACGGTGGCCGCGGCCGACGGGCGGTCGGCGACCTGGGCGGCGAGGTCCTCGGCGGTCCTCACGGTGCCGGTGCTCACACGACCGCCCCCGTGCGCTCGCGGCCGGACAGGTCGACGGCCCGGTCCGCAGCGCCGTCCGTGCCGGGGGCACCGGCGGCGGGCAGCGCGGCGAGCGCCTCCTCCAGCGAGGCGATCGAGCGGGCCGCCATGTCCGGCCCGGCGTGGGAGTGGCGCGGCAGCTCGACCGCGGCGAGGCCCGTGAACCCGGTCTCGACGAGGGCGGCGAGCGCCGAGCGGAGGTCGAGGGCGCCCTCGCCGAGCGGCAGGTGCTCGTGGACGCCGCGGACCATGTCGTCGACCTGGACGTCGACGAGCAGGTCGCCGGCACGGCGGACGACGTCGGCGACCGGCTCGTCCTCCACGCACACGCAGTGCCCGAGGTCGAGGGTGACGCGCAGCCGCTCGGGCTGCCCGAGGACGCGCCGCAGGTCGAGGACGTCGTCCAGGCGCTCGACGAGGTGGCCGGGCTCGGGCTCCACGGCCAGCGGCACGTCGAGGCGGTCGGCCTCTTCCAGGACCTGCGCGAGGGCGTCGGCGACCTGCCGGCGGGCGGCGTCGGGGTCGAGGCCGGGGGCGAGCACGCCCGACCAGCACGACACGGCGTCCGCACCGAGGTCGGCGGCGATCCGGACCGCCCGCTGCAGCAGGTCCACGCGGCGCTCGACGCCCTGCGCGGACACCAGGGTGGGCTCGTGCTTCAGGCGCGGGTCAAGCAGGTACCGGGCGCCGGTCTCGACGACGACGCCGAGCCCGAGCCGGTCCAGCCGGCGGGCGACCGCCTGCGTGGCGGCGTGGACGTCGTCGGCGAACGGGTCGAGGTGCCGGACGTCGAGGGTGAGGGCGACGCCGTCGTACCCCAGGTCGGCGAGCATGGCGAGGGCGTCGTCGACGCGGTGGTCGGCCAGGCCGTTGGTGCCGTAGCCGAGGCGCACCGGCCGGGCGGGCCGGGCGGGGGCGCCCTGGCTGTCCGTGCCCGGGGCGCCGGCGCCCGGCGCGGGGGTGGCGGTCACGTCGGCGACACCAC
>NZ_JBBEOI010000237.1 GCF_037860755.1 Aquipuribacter hungaricus
CGGACCCCGGACCCGTCCCGGAGCCCGCCCCCGAGCCCGAGCCGGACCCCGCGCCCGTGCCCGACCCCGCGCCCGTGGAGCCCGGCCGCCCCGCGGACGCCGAGCTGCCGCTGCGCGCCTCGGCCGACGGCCGCTCCGTCGTCGACGCCGAGGGCCGCCCGTTCCTCTACCTCGCCGACACGGCCTGGCTGGCCCCGAGCCGCCTCGGCCAGCCCGAGGTGCTCGAGCTGCTCGACACCCGGGCCGAGCAGGGCTTCACCGCCGTGCAGATGTCCGTCCTGCCCTTCCTCCACCGCGACGAGGCCCGCAACGCCTACGGCGACGAGCCCTTCGTCGGCGGGACCGACCTGTCCCGCCCCCTGGAGGTCGGCGCCCGCACCGACGACCCGGACAGCCCCGACTACGACTACTGGGACCACGTCGCCTGGGTCGTCGAGCAGGCCGAGGACAGGGGTCTCGTCCTCACCCTGGTGCCCGCCTGGTACGGCTACGCCGGGGAGGACTGGCGCGGCCACGTCACCGCGGGCAACGCCGCCGGCTACGGCACCTTCCTGGGGCAGCGCCTCGGCGGGTACCCCAACCTCGTGTGGCTCCTCGGCGGCGACAACAGCCCCGGCACCTCCGCCGCCGACCTGGGCCGGCTGCCCGACGGCCTGGACCGCAGCGACAAGACGGCTGCCACCGACGCCATGGCCGTCGCGCTGCGCGACGCCGAGGCCGTGCCGCACCTCATGAGCTACCACGCCCGCCGCGGCGTGAGCTCCTTCGAGGCCTTCGCCGGGCGGCCCTGGCACACCGTCGCCTCCGCCTACGGCACCCAGCGGACCTGGCAGGCCGCGGCCGGAAGCACGGGGCGCGGCCTGCCCGTCCTCGTCACCGAGGCCTACTACGACGCGCGCACCAGCGCCCCGCTGCTCGACGACCGCGCCCTGCGCGCCCAGGCCTGGTGGTCGGTGCTCCACGGCGCCGGCTTCGCCTACGGCCACGAGAACGTGTGGGATCTCGACAGCCGCTGGCGCGACGGCCTGCGGGCGGGCTCCGCCGACGACGTCACCCGGATCGCCGAGGTCCTCGGCACGAGCCGTGCCGTCGTCGCCTCGCCGTCGGTGCTGTCCTCGGGGGGCGGCGCGCCGCACGAGCCCGCCGTCACCGGGCGTGCCGGCCGCACCGCGTGGACCTACGTGCCCACCCCGCGGGGGGTCTCGGTCGACCTCGACGCGCTCGGCGGCAGCACGGTCGCCCTGGCCTGGGTGGACCCCGCCACCGGGGCACGGAAGGCCGCCGGCAGCCATCCCGCCACGGGCACCCGGTCGCTGCCCTGGCCCGGCTGGTCCGACGCGGTGCTCGTCATGGCCACCTCCTGACGGCAGCCCGTCCGTCCGTCCGTCCACAGCCGGCACCCCGCCCCGCCCCCCGTCCCGGGGGCGGGGCCTAGGCTCCGGCGGGTGCCGCACCCCGCCCCCGAGGCCCCGTCCGAGCTGCCCGGCAGCTACCCCCCGGCCGAGCGCACCGACGTCGTCGACGTGCTCCACGGCACCGAGGTGGCCGACCCGTACCGCTGGCTGGAGGACGCGGGCGACCCGCGCACGCTGGCCTGGTCCGGGCAGCAGGCGGCCCTGCTGCAGGCCCACGCCGCCGCCTGGCCCGGCCGCGAGCACGTCCGCAGCACGCTGACCGCCCTGCTCGCGACCGGGTCGGTGTCCTCCCCCGCCACCCGGGTGCGCGACGGCGTCGTCACCCGGGTGCTGGTCCGGCGTGACCCGGGCGCCGAGCACGGCGTCCTCCTGCTGCGCACGCTGCGGCCCGACGGAGGCAGCGACGAGCGCCCCCTCGTCGACCCGGTCGCCCTGGACCCGACCGGCGCGACCACCCTCGACGCGTGGTCGTGGTCGCCCGACGGCGACCTGCTCGCCTACCAGGTGAGCGAGGGCGGCTCGGAGGAGAGCGTCCTCCGCGTCCTCGACGTGGCCACCGGCGAGACCGTCGACGGCCCTCTGGACCGGGCCCGCTACTCCCCCGTGGCGTGGCTGCCCCGCACCGGCGACGAGCCGGCCCGCTTCTACTACGTGCGGCGGCTGGCCCCGGAGCTGCTGCCCGCCGACGAGCGGCAGTACCACCGGCGCGTCTACCTCCACGTGGTGGGGACGTCACCGGAGACCGACGTCGAGGTGTTCGGCGCGCGCGAGGACCGGACGACGTACTTCGGCGTCGGCCTCAGCCACGACGGGCGGTGGCTGGTGGTGTCCGCCTCCGCCGGCACGGCACCCCGGACCGACGTGCGGATCGCCGACCTCGCCGCCTCCGACCCCGCCGCCCCGGTCTTCCGCGACGTGGCGGTGGGCCTGGACGCCGAGCACGGCGTGTGGGTGGGCCGCGACGGGCAGCTGTACGTCCACACCGACCTGGGGGCGCCCCGCGGCCGGCTCTGCGTCGCGGACCCGGCCGACCCCGGCCCGGAGCGCTGGGTCGACCTGGTGCCGGAGGACCCCGCCGCCGTCCTGTCCGACGTCGCGGTCCTGGACGCCCCGTCCCTGACGGAGCCGCTGCTGCTCGTCTCGCGCACCCGTCACGCGGTCGGGGAGCTGGCGGTGCACCGGCTGGTCGACGGCGCGCACCTGCAGGACGTCGGGCTGCCCGGCCACGGCTCGCTCGGCGGCCTGGTCACGGCCTACGAGGACCGGGACGCCGCCTGGTTCACGTGGACCAGCCACACCTCGCCGGGCCGCGTCCTGCACCTGGACGGGCGCACGCTCGCCGTCACCGCCGCCGAGCTCCCCCCGGGCGAGCCGCCCGCCGGGCCCGAGGTCGTCGCGCAGCAGCTGGCCTGCACCAGCGCCGACGGCACGACGGTGCGGTTCATGGTCCTCGCCCACGCCGACGCCCTGGTCGACGGCCGCCCCGTGGCGCCCGCACCCACCGTGCTCTACGGCTACGGCGGGTTCGGTATCAGCCTCACGCCCGGCTACTCCGCGACGACCCTGGCGTGGGTGCGGGCCGGCGGCGTCCACGTCGTCGCGAACCTGCGCGGCGGCGGCGAGGAGGGCGAGGAGTGGCACCGCGACGGCTACCGCGACCGCAAGCAGAACGTCTTCGACGACCTGTACGCCGTGGCGCAGACCCTGCTCGCGGACGGCTGGACCACGACGGAGCGGCTCGCCGTCTCCGGCGGCTCCAACGGCGGCCTGCTCGTCGGGACGGCCGCCACGCAGCGTCCGGAGCTCTGGGCCGCGGTGCTGTGCTCGGCCCCCCTGCTGGACATGGTCCGCTACGAGCACCACGGCCTCGGGGTGTCGTGGAACGACGAGTACGGCACGGCCGCGGACCCGGTGGAGCTGGGCTGGCTGCTGTCGTACTCCCCGTACCACCACGTCCACGAGGGCACCCGCTACCCGGCGGTGCTGTTCACGGTGTTCGACGGGGACAGCCGGGTGGACCCGCTGCACGCCCGCAAGCTCGCCGCCGCGCTGCAGCACGCCACCGCGTCGGACCCCCGCGAGCGGCCGGTGCTGCTGCGGGCCGAGGCGGACGTCGGCCACGGCGCACGGTCGGTGTCGCGCACCGTCGGCCTGGCCACCGACGGGCTGCTGTTCCTCGCCCACCACACGGGGCTGGTCTGGCCGGACGCGACGGACCCCGTGCCCGCCGCTGGCTAGCCTGGCCCGCGATGCTCCCCGCGACCCCTGCCCCCGCCCTGCCCGCCCAGCCGTCCCTCACGGCCCTCCCCGGGGCGTCGCCCTCGGCGGAGCCCGAGCCGACCCCGACGTCCACCGGCGCCATCCGCGAGGCGGTGGACGGGCTGGCCGGCGGCGTGACCGACCAGAACTGCGGCACCCAGGACGGCACCCTCTGCGGCCTGCTCAACCGGGCCCTCGGCGACATCGAGCAGGCCAGGTTCGTGTCCGACCTCGTCAGCGTCCCGCTGTTCGTGATCGCCGTCCTGCTCGTGGCCGCGGTCGTCCGGTGGGTGCTGCGCCGGGTCATCCGCCGCTGGGTGGAGCGCATCGAGACCGAGGGGCCCCGGCGCCGCGGCCGGATCGACCTGTTCGAGCCGTCGGACCCGCTCACCAGCGAGCGGCGGGTGCAGCGGGCCAAGGCGATCGGGTCGATCCTCACCGCGGTCGTGTCCATCGTCGTGTGGACCGCTGCCGTCTTCAAGATCCTGCCCGCGCTGGGCGTGGACATCACCGGCCTGGTGGCCGGCGCCGGCATCGTCGGCATCGCCCTCGGCTTCGGCGCCCAGACGCTGGTCCAGGACTTCGTCTCCGGGCTGTTCATGATCGCCGAGGACCAGTACGGCGTCGGCGACGTCATCGACATGGGCGAGGCCAGCGGCGTCGTGGAGGCCGTCGGGCTGCGGACCACCCGGCTGCGCTCGGTCGACGGCACCGTCTGGCACATCCGCAACGGCGAGGTCGTCCGGGTCGGCAACATGAGCCAGGGCTGGTCGCGCGCGGTGCTCGACGTCGGCGTCGCCTACGGCGAGGACGTCTCCCGCGTCATGGAGCTGCTCGGCCGGCTGGGCTCGGAGATGCGCGCCGACCCCGACTTCGCCGACAAGTTCCTCGACGAGCCCGAGGTGTGGGGCGTCGAGGCGCTCGCCGCGGACCAGGTGACCATCCGCATGATCATCAAGACCGTGCCGCTGGAGCAGTGGGTGGTCGCCCGCGAGATGCGGCGGCGCATCAAGCACGCCTTCGACACCCTCGGCATCGAGATCCCCTTCCCGCAGCGGACGGTGTGGATGCGGGCCGAGGGACCGACCGGGCCCGGTGCGCCGTCGGGGTCCCGCCGCGCGGGCAGGACCGCCCCGCCGGAGCGCGCCCGGGGCGGGACGCACGCCATCCCCGTCGTCGGCGCCGTCGACACCACCGTCCCCCGCAGCCCGGTCGACGCCAGCCGGGGCGAGGGGTCCGTGTCGCACGAGGACGCCCCGGAGCCCGGCAGCGGCGAGCCGTTCCGCCCGGCCCCCGAGCGGGACCCCCGCCGTCGCCGGGGCTAGGCGTGCGACGGACACTGTGCCCATGAGCCCCGCCCCGCTGGTCCTGGTCACCGGCGTCACCGGCTACGTCGGGGGGCGGCTGGTGCCGGAGCTGCTCGCCGCCGGCTACCGGGTCCGCGCCCTGGCCCGTCACCCCGAGCGGCTCACCGGCCACGACTGGCGGCCCGACGTCGACGTCGTCGGCGGCGACGTCACCGACCCCGGTGTGCTGACCCGCGCGCTCGCCGGCGTCGACGTCGCCTACCACCTGGTCACCCCGCTGGACGCGGGCGCTGCCACCGACGCCGAGCACCTGACGGCCGCCCGGGCGTTCGGGGCCGCCGCGGCCGCCGAA
>NZ_JBBEOI010000238.1 GCF_037860755.1 Aquipuribacter hungaricus
GACGGGTGCTCCACCGTTCCGGGCACCGCCGCCGACCGCAGGCGCTGGCGGCGGGGGACGGTGGCGTGGGTGCCGCACCGCGCCACCCACGCCCTGCTGCCCCACCTCACGGCCGCCGAGCACGTCGCGGCGGTGGCGCGGCTGCGGGGGGCGCGGGTCGACGCCGACGACGTGCTCGAGGAGGTCGGGCTCGGACCCCGCCGCCACGCCCGGCCCGGCCGGATGTCCGGCGGGGAGCAGCAGCGCCTGGCCGTCGTCCTCGCCGGGGTGGGGGACCCGCCGGTCGTCGTCGCCGACGAGCCGACCGCGGAGCTCGACGACGAGGCCGCGGCCCTGGTCCTGGCCCGGCTCCGCCGGAGCGCCGCCGCCGGGGCGTGCGTCGTCGTCAGCACCCACGACGCCCGGGTCACCGCCGCGGTGGACCGGGTGCTGCTGCTGCGCCACGGCGTGCTGTCGACCGACGCCCGGCAGGGCGGCGGCGCCGAGACCGTCCTGGACTCCACCGGGCGGCTGCAGCTGCCGCCCGACGCGCTCGCGCTGTTCCCCGACGGGCGGGCCGTGGTCGTCGTGGCCGACGGCGAGGTCCGGCTGCGGCCCCCGGCGGGACCCTCGTGAGCCGGCACGCCGCCCCGGTGCCCCCGGCGCCGACCGTCGTGCGCGTCGAGCACCTCACCCACCGGGCGGGGGGCACGACGGTGCTCGACGACGTCTCCCTGCTGGCCCGGGCGGGCAGCATCGTCGTGCTCGCCGGCCGGTCCGGGTCGGGCAAGTCGACGCTGTGCCACCTGGTCGCCGGTGTCGGGCGGCCCACGGGCGGGACCGTCGAGGTCCTCGGCGTCCCGGCGAGCCCGGCGCCGCCCTGGTCGACGCTGTCGCTGCTGCCGCAGCGCCTGGCCCTGGTGCCCGAGCTCAGCGTCGAGGAGAACGTCGCGTGGCCCTGCCGCCTGGCCGGGCGCGAGGTGCCCGAGGAGGTCTTCGCCGCGCTCGGCCTGGCCACCCTGCGCCGCCACGCCGCGCGCGCGACCTCCCTCGGCGAGCAGCAGCGCACCGCGCTGGCCCGCGCCCTCGCGGTGCGGCCCGCCGTCGCGGTGCTCGACGAGCCCACCGGGCACCAGGACGACGCCAACGTCGACCGGGTGCTCGCGGCCCTCGGCGCCGCCGCGGCGGGCGGCACGTGCGTGCTCGTCGCCACCCACGACGAGCGGGTGCTCGCCGTCGCCGACGTCGTCGTGCGCCTCGAGGGCGGCCGGGTCGTCGGCTGAGCCCGGACGGAACAGCCGGGCCGGGGCCGGGGTTGTCTGACGTGCCAGACCCCTGCACCGCACCCGAGCACCACGAGGAGCCCAGCCCGTGACAGTCCCGCTCTCCGTCCTCGACCTCGCCCCCGTCTCGCCCACCGGCACGGTGCGCGAGAGCCTCCAGGCCAGCGTCGCGCTCGCCCAGGCGGCGGAGCGTCACGGGTACCGACGGGTCTGGTACGCCGAGCACCACAACATGGCGACCATCGCGAGCTCGGCCACCGCCGTCGTCGTCGCCCACGTCGCGGCGCACACCTCGACCATCCGGCTCGGTGCGGGCGGCGTCATGCTGCCGAACCACTCGCCGCTGGCGGTCGCCGAGCAGTTCGGCACCCTCGCCGAGCTGCACCCGGGTCGCATCGACCTCGGGCTGGGGCGCGCCCCCGGCAGCGACCAGACCACGGCCCGCGCGATGCGGCGCGACCCGCGCGCCTCCGACCGCTTCCCCGAGGACGTCCTCGAGCTGCAGGCGTACCTGGCCGGGGAGTCCACGGTCCCGGGCGTGCAGGCGGTCCCCGGTGCCGGCACCCGCGTCCCGCTGTACGTGCTGGGCTCGTCGCTCTTCGGCGCCCAGCTCGCGGCCGCGCTCGGGCTGCCCTACGCCTTCGCCTCCCACTTCGCCCCGGCGGCGCTGGAGCAGGCCGTGGCGATCTACCGCGCGCAGTTCCGCCCGTCGCAGCAGCTGGACGAGCCGTACGTCCTCGCCGCCGTCAACGTCGTGGCCGCGGACGACGCCGAGGACGCCCGCGAGCAGCTGCGCGCCCGCCGCCGCTCCTGGGTGCGGGGCATGCTCAGCCGCGGGCCGGGCGCCCCCGAGCTGTCCGACGAGGCCGTCGACGCGTTCCTCGGGACCACCGAGGGCCGCCACCTGGCCGACATGCTGCGCTACAGCGCGGTCGGCACCCCCGAGGACGTCCGCGCGTACCTGGACGACTTCGCCCGCCACGCCGACGCCGACGAGCTCGTCGTCGCGTTCCAGAGCGCCGACCTGCCGGCGCGGCTGCGCTCCCTGGAGCTCACCGCCCTGGCAGCGGGGGCCGTCGCCGCCTGACCCCCGGGGCGCCGCAGCACTGCGGCGTACTAGGACACCGTGGTGCGACCACGGGCGGCGGGACCGGTGCCTCAGTGCGCCGGGACCGCGCCCTCGGTCGTGCGGGCGGCCTCGTCGGTGCGCCACTCGAGGATCACCGTGGTGGCGTCGTCCTGCAGCCGGCCGTGCTGGTGGCGCAGGACGGCGAGGTTGAGCCGGCGCAGCGTCTCCGCGACGGGGCGGGCGTCGGCGGCCTCGCGGGTGAGGAAGCCCTGCAGCCGCTCGTCGCCGAAGAAGTTCCCCTCCTGGTCGCGCGCCTCGGTGACCCCGTCGGTGTGCAGCAGGAGCCGGTCGCCGGGCTGCAGCCGCTCCTGGCCGACCTCGGGCTCGCCGTCGAACAGGCCCAGGCCGATCGGCACGCCGACCACCGAGTCCAGGCGCTTGACGACCTGGCCCTCGCGCAGCAGCAGCGCCGGCGGGTGCCCGCACGTGACCCAGCGCCACACGCCCGTGGGCACGTGCAGCTCCCCGACGATGCCGGTGAGGAACTTGTCCGGGCCGAACTGCGCGGCGATGGCCGAGTCGACGGCGAGGACCGTCTCGGCGAGCCCGCGTCCGCTGCGGCGGGAGTTGCGCAGCACCGACAGCGCGACCGCCGCGAGCAGGGTCGCCTCCAGGCCGTGGCCCATGGCGTCCAGCAGCGAGACGTGGAGCACGTCGCCGTTGGCGGCGTAGTCGAAGGAGTCGCCGGCCACCTCGTGCGCCGGTGACAGCACCCCGGCGATCGACACGTCCGGCGCCACGTAGGTCAGCGGCGGCAGCAGCCCCCACTGCAGCTCCGCGGCGACGGTGAGGTCCTCGCGGCGGCGGGTGAGCTCGACGGCGTCGCCGTACAGCGACCGGGTGAGGACGAGCTCGGCGAGCAGGGCCGCCACGTCGGCGACGTCGGCCAGCAGGTCCGGGTCGGCCTCCTCGCCGGCGGGCAGCCGGAGGCTCAGCACGCCCAGGCGCTCGGTGCCGTCCAGGACCGGCGACCACACCGTCGTCGCGCCGCCCGCTGTGCTCACGTGCTGCCGGATGTCGGTGAACACCAGGCCGGGGACGGTCCCGTCGATGGCCACGGCGCCGTCGCCGTCCGCCGCCGCCCGCCCGTCGGGCCGGTCGGTGCCGTCGGTGCTGTCCCCGCCGTCCCCGGCCTCGACCTCGGCAGCCCCGTCGCCGGCGGCGTGCGCGCCCGCGTGCCGCCCGGTCCGCCCGCTGCCGTGGACGGGGACGAGCCAGCTCTGCTCGTAGTCCACGAGGTAGAGCCGGGCCGCCTCGGCGCCGAGCCGCTCGCCCGCCTCGGCGACGAGCAGGGGGAGGGAGCTTGGCCCGGCCAGGTGCGAGGCGCGCAGCAGCGTGCGGACAGCTGCCAGGGCGCGCTCGTCACGCTCGTGCACGACGCCTCCGTCCCGCGGCTGTGGGGGGCCACCGCGGCCGGGGGCGACGCTACGCCACCCCGTGCGCCAGGATGGCGCCATGCCGGGTGCGTACTGGGTCAACACCGTCCGCGAGGTCCGCGACACCGAGAAGCTGGCCGCCTACGTGCGGCTCGCCGGTCCGGCCATCGCCGCCGCCGGGGGGACCTTCGTCGCCCGGGGGACACCCGGCGCGGCGTTCGAGGAGGGCTCGCGCGAGCGCACGGCGCTCATCCGCTTCGCCAGCGTCGAGGCGGCCGTCGCGGCCTACGAGTCCGAGGCGTACCAGGAGGCCCTGCGCGCGCTCGGCGACGGCGCCGTCCGGGACATCCGCGTCGTCGAGGCGCTCGACCAGACCTGACCCGTCGCGACCAGACCTGACCCGTCGCGACCAGACCTGACCCGTCGCGACCAGACCTGACCCGTCGCGACCAGGCTGACCCCGCGACCGGGCCAGACCGGACCGGTCTAGGCCGCGTCGGCCATCCACGACGGCCGCGGACCGGTGCCGAGGCGCCAGCGGGCCGCCTCCTCGGCGGGGCTCCTGCTGCCCAGGGCCGCCTGCAGCCCCACGAGCTGCAGCCGCGCCGCCTGGAGCCGCGCCCTCGCCACCAGGTCGCGGCGGTCCCGCCCCGGCACCCCGGCGAACGGCGCCAGCGTGGGCGACACGAGCAGCGCCGCCGCGGAGGACAGCCCGGTGTAGAAGACCTGCTCGGGCGGGCTCAGCCCCGGCGGGGTCGACAGGAAGCTGCGCAGCTGCTCCGGCACCGGCGCGAGGTGCGGGAGGTAGTCCGCGACCGCCTCGGCCAGCTCGGCGCGGGTGGTGGGCAGGTCGGTGGCGCCCAGGCCCTCGGCGCTGCGCCGCCAGTCCGCGACGTAGGCGTCCGGCCAGCGCGTCCCGAAGCGGCCGACCAGGTCCCGGCCGACCGTGAGCTGCGCCGCCAGGAAGGCGTCGGTGAAGGCCAGGTGGACCCAGCGCAGCAGCGCGGGGTCCGAGGCGGAGTAGCGCCGGCCGGTGTCGTCGCGCCCGCGCACGGAGACGTGGAGACCGCGCACCCGGGCCGACTCCCGCTCGGCCAGCCGCGCGGAGCCGAACGTGCTGACGACGAGCCACCGCGCGGTGCCCGCCAGCCGCTTCCACGGGTCCTGCCGGTAGTCCGAGTGCCGCTCCACGCCGGCGAGGGCCAGCGGGTGCGCGGCCTGGCCGAGCAGCGCGGCGACCCCGCCGACCAGCGTGGCCAGGTCCCCGTGGACGGCCCACACCACGCCGTCGGGCTCGAACCAGCCGGGGCCGTCGCCGACCAGGGCGATGTCGCGGACCCAGTCCGGGGCGCCGGTCGGGTCGCCGGACACCCGGGCCCGGAAGCGCTCACGGGCCATCTCGGGCAGGTCGGACGCGGACACCACCCCCGCAGCGTCGCACCGGCCCGGCCGCGGCGCCCGCCGGCGGTGCGCCCGCGCCCGGTCAGCCGCGCCCGGTCCGCCGCGCCCAGGTCCGCCCAGGTCCGCCCGGTCGGGTCAG
>NZ_JBBEOI010000239.1 GCF_037860755.1 Aquipuribacter hungaricus
GGCGGTCGCCTGCGCGGCGTCGACCCGGGGTGCTCATGCGGCGAGCGTAGGCGGGCGGCCGCCCGCAGGTCCTGTCCCGGACCTCGCCTGCCGACGACGGCGTCTCCCGGGTCTGCCGCGTCAGCCGGCGGTGCCCAGCGCGAGCGGGAGCACGGCCCGGGCCCCGGCCAGCCGCAGCTCGCGCGCGGCGACGGTGAGGGTCCAGCGGGAGTCGACGACGTCGTCCACGAGCAGCACCGGCCCGGACAGCCCGTCGATCGAGGCAGCGGTCGAGGCGGGCACCCCGAGCCGCTCCCACACCCCGGCCAGGCGGACCGCGGAGTTCCCCCCGGCCCCCCCGGACGGGCCGCCGTGGCGCAGCTCGAGCTCGCCGAGGTCCTGCAGCCGGCCGACCTCGGCGAGGCGCGTCCGCAGCGAGACGACCAGCTGCGGGCGCGCCCGCGACGGCACCGAGACGACGGCGACGGGCCGCTCGGCCCAGCCCCACTCGCGCAGCACCCGGGTGACCGCGCCGAACAGCTCGTCGGTGACGGGCCCGTCGACCGGGCGGCCCTCCTCGTCGCGGGCGGTGGCGCGCCGCAGGGCCGCCCCCCAGCCGAGGTCCGTGAAGCGCGCGACGGCGCGGCCGTCCTGCGCCCGCTCGGCCTCGGGGATGCGTCCCTTGACGTCGACGCCGATGCTGCCCATCCCGGTGGGCCAGGAGGTGCGGGCCTCGACGACCACCCCGGGACGCCGCACGACCTCCTCCAGGACGTCACGCCCGGCCCCGCTCAGCGTGGTGGGGTACCAGGGGCCGGCGCACACGTCGCAGCGGCCGCAGTCCGTCGCCGTCGGGTCGTCGAGCCGCTCCCGCAGGAACCGCATCCGGCACACCGCCGTGCCCGCCACGTAGTCGCGCATGGCCTGCTGCTCGTCGGCGCGGGCCGCCTCCACCCGGGCGTAGCGCGCGGACTCGTAGTGCCACTCCTCGCCGGTGGCCACCCAGCCGCCGCGGACCCGGCGGACGGCACCGTCGACGTCGAGCACCTTGAGAAGCAGCTCGAGCTTGTTGCGGCGCAGCTCCACCCTGGGCTCCAGGGCGGGCGTGGACACCGGGCCCGGTGCCGAGGCGAGCACGCCGAGCACCCGCTCCACGCTGTGCGGGCCGGGGAACGACATGGAGGCGAACCATTCCCAGATCTGCTCGTCCTCGGGCCCGGGGAGCAGCAGCACGTCGGCGTGCTCGACGGCACGTCCGGCGCGGCCGACCTGCTGGTAGTAGGCGATGGGCGAGTCGGGGGCACCGAGGTGCACGACGAAGCCGAGGTCCGGCTTGTCGAAGCCCATCCCGAGGGCCGAGGTCGCGACCAGGGCCTTGACCCGGTTGTCCAGCAGCGCCCGCTCGAGCTCGACGCGCTCGTCGGTGTCGGAGCGGCCGGAGTAGGCGCGCACCTCGTGCCCTGCCGCGCGCAGCGCCTCCGCGACGTCGGTGGCCTGGGCGACGGTGAGCGTGTAGACGATGCCCGAGCCCGGGAGGTCGCCCAGGTGCTCGGCGAGCCACGGCAGCCGGTCGGGGCCGGCGAGCTGCAGCACCCCCAGGCGCAGGGAGTCACGGCCCAGCGGTCCTCTCAGGGTGACGACCTCGCGGCCCGGCCCGTCGGCCGACACCGCCAGCTGCTCGGTGACGTCGGTGACCACGCGCGCGTTGGCGGTGGCGGTGGTCGCCAGGACGGGCGTTCCCTGCGGCAGCGAGGCCAGGAGGTCGCGGATCCGGCGGTAGTCCGGGCGGAAGTCGTGGCCCCAGTCGGACACGCAGTGCGCCTCGTCGACGACGAGCAGACCGATCCCCCGGGCCAGCTCCGGCAGCCAGCTCTCGCGGAAGTCGGGGTTGTTGAGCCGCTCGGGGCTCACCAGCAGGACGTCGACCTCGCCGGCGGCCAACCGGGCCCGCACCTCCTGCCACTCCGTCACGTTGCCGGAGTTGACCGTGTGGGCGCGGACGCCCGCCCGCGCGGCCGCCTCGACCTGGTTGCGCATGAGCGACAGCAGCGGGCTGACGATGACCGTCGGCCCCGCGCCCGCGGCCCGCAGCAGCGCGGTCGCGACGAAGTACACGGCCGACTTGCCCCACCCCGTGCGCTGCACGACCAGCACCCGCGCCCGGTCGACCAGCAGGGCGCGGACCGCCTCGAGCTGGTCCTCGCGGAAGACCGCGTCCTCGCGGGCCGTGAGGCGTCGGAGGACCTGACGGGCGTCGTCGTCCAGCGTCGCGGGATCGACGAGCGGGCCCTCGGCCGGCGGGGCGGGGGGCGGGGCGACGGCGGGACCGGTGGCTGCGGGCACGTCAGGACGGTAGGCCCTGCCCCGGACACAGCCCGGTCCGGGACCGCCCACCTGTGGACGGGACGCCGGACGGACGGCACCGGGCGGACGCACCTCGCAGGCGCACCGGCCCGGTGCCGTAGGGCTCCCCCCGGCCAGCAGCCTGAGGGAGCCTGGGTCAGCGGCGGCGGCGCTCCCCGCGACCGGTGGCGTCAGGGCCGTCGGCGACCGCGCCGTCGACCTCCACGCCGGGGTCGGCGTCGACCTCGACGTGCTCGCGGCGGACCTCGCCGCTGACGGACTCGGTCGAGGTGACCGTGCCGGTCGCCATGCGGACCCGCTCGACGGGCACGGTCTCCGTCGTGACGACCGGCCGCTCCTCGTGCAGCACGACGACGGGGTCGGCCTCGGTGACGTCGACCGGAGGGCCGTCGTAAGGCACTCCGCCGTCCGTCGCGGGGTCGCCGCCACCGGCCGGCAGGTGCTCCAGGCGCACCTCCTCGCGGCGCACCTCCACCTCGACCGTGCGCATCTCCGTGACCACGTACTTGCGCAGCCGGGCCCTGCCCACCGCGTGCCGCTCGGTGCCGACGGTGAGCCGCTCCTCCGACACCGTCATGGCGTCGTCGGTGCCGCCGGACGTCACGGCGGATGCCGGTGCCCCGGCCGCGACGGCGCGGGCGGGTCCGTCGACGGCCGCACGGTCGGCAGCGACCGCGTCCTCCTCGGCCTCGTCCGTCCGCTCGCCGACGATGGTGGCGTCCGCGGGGGTGCCGGGGGCCAGGCCGTAGTACCGGTACAGCTCTGTCTCCTGCTCCGGCGTGAGGTGGCCCGTCGTGCTGGGCTTCGGGGAACCCTTGACGACCTTCTTGCCGTAGCGGACCCGCAGCACGTCGCCCGAGATCTCCGCCCCCGTCAGCGGGACGAAGGAGTCCGTCCCCCCGAGGAGCCCGGTGTGGACGGTGACCCACTCCGGTCGCCCCGTGGCGTCGTCGAGGTAGACCTCCCGCGCGGTCCCGATCGTGCCGCCGTCGAGGTCGACGACGACCGCCCCGTTGACCCGGGTGAGGTCGATGCTGCTGTCCATGGCTGGCTCCTGTCGTGTCGGCGCCGCACGCCGGTGGGCCGCGGCTGACCTTCTGCAGGTGCCCGAACGCCCGCCGGGCAAACAGCGCGGCGGCTGCCACGGTCCCCCGCCGGCACCCCCGGCCTGCGGCCGGGAGCACCTCCGCCACCAGGCTCCGGGCCGCCTCAGGTGGGCGGTGTCAGCCCGAACGACGGCTCGGGCGAGGGCCCGCCGGCGAGCAGCCCGGGGTCCGGCGGCGGGTCCGTCTGGGCGTCGAGCACGTGGTCGACGTGGTCCCAGAACCCGGGGGCCGGGACGTACCAGGCCGGCCCGGGCGGCAGGGTCGGGTCGCCGGGGAGCACGTCGGCGAGTCCCTTCAGGCCGTCGCCACGCTCGGCGAGGAGCTGCTCGTACCAGGGCACGGCGCGCGCCACCCGCGCCCGGGTGTCCTCCAACGCGGTGGCGCCCACCCGGAGGCGGAGCCAGCGGTGGCGCTCCCACTGCGCGTCGTCCCGGAAGCGCTCGCGCAGCCGGGCGCCGGCCACAGCCCCCCGCAGGGCGAGGGCCGCGACCGTGGCACGGGGCATGAACAGGCTGACGCCCCCCTCCCCCGGGTGCTGGCGCACCGCGGCCACCCTGCTGCGGAAGCCGGGCAGGGACGAGTGCAGCGTGTCCCGCCAGCTGCGCGCCGCGCCCAGCACCGCCGCCAGCAGCCCGAGGTAGCCCGCCCCCAGGTCGCCGACGGGCGCGGGCGGCACGTTCCAGTCCTGCGGCAGCCACACGTCCTGGGTCGGTTGCCCCGGCGGGTGGGACCCGAGGGTGAGCCCGAGGCTCGGCCAGCGCGGGAGCACCGCGTCGAACAGGTGCACCGGGAAGTTGGACGTGATCCCGCCGTCGGACCACCACAGCTCCTGGGCGACGACGGGGTGCGCCTGCGAGGCGACGGGTGCGCCGTCGGCGTGCAGGGTCCGGCCCAGGTCGTCGCGGGCCTGCCCCTCCGGCAGCAGCCGGTACAGCCGCACGGCCGTGAACAGCACCGGCAGCGCCAGGCTGATGCGCACCGCCACGACCACCGGGAGGTTCCACGGGTGGGGCAGCCGGTGCAGCGTCACCTCGCCCGAGCCGTCCACCAGGGGCACGGTCCGGCGCGGGGTCAGGTCCGTCATGGCGTCGACGACCTCGCGGGGGAGCACGTCGGTCCCCCCGCGGCCGTCGGCGGCGAGCGCGGCGCACAGGTCGCCGGGGTCGAACCACAGCGACGCCTCCTCCGTCGCGGTCCGGTCGCCGGGCTCCGCCACGGCCAGCGGGAAGCGGAACGGCCGGCCGCGGCTCAGGTCGGTGGTCATCACCTCGAGGTTGATCAGCCGGCGCGCGGGCGACGCGGCAAGCGCCCGGACCGAGGCCTCCGCCGCCGTCGCGGACCCGTCGTCGGTCTCGAGGACGGGCTCGAACCCGGGCCCCTGCCACAGGTGGCCGAAGCGCAGCAGGGTCCCGGGCAGACCGGCCAGCTCGGCGAGCCCGTCGGACAGCCACGGGACGAGGGCGCGGTCCACGGTGGGGGCCGGGGCGCCGACCAGCCGGGACAGCAGCCGGGGCCGGGAGCGTCGCGTCGAGCCCGCGACGAGCCCGTACGACCGGCGCCGGGCGGTGGCGACCCACCGCACCGCCCCCGCGAGCAGCACCAGCGAGGCGAGGAGCACGAGCGACAGCGTGACGAGCACCGTCTGCAGCAGCACGGCCGCCTGCAGCGTCGCGACCCCCACCCCCGAGAGCACGACGGCCGCCACCACGAGGACCACCCCGGCCGCCGCGCCGGTACGGGCGTGCGTCGCGCGCGGGCGGCTGGAGGCGGCCTCGGCCAGCCGCCGCAGCACGGGTGTCGGCTGCGCCGGGCGGG
>NZ_JBBEOI010000240.1 GCF_037860755.1 Aquipuribacter hungaricus
CAGGTCGACCAGCGCCTCGGCGGGGCCGCCCCCGCCGCGCCCCGCGCGCTCGACCTGGTCGCCGCCGCCCGCACGGCCGACCGGGACGCCGGGTTCGCCGCCGAGGACGAGGCCCTGGCCGACCTCATCGTGTCGCCGCAGTTCCGGGCCGGCATGTACGCGTTCGACCTGGTGCAGCGCCGGGCCAAGCGGCCCGTCGGCGTGCCCGACAAGGGCCTCGCCCGGACCGTCGGGTCGGTCGGCGTCGTGGGGGCCGGCCTCATGGCCTCCCAGCTCGCGCTGCTGTTCGTCCGCCGCCTCAAGGTGCCCGTCGTCATGACCGACCTCGACGACGCCCGCGCCCAGGCCGGCGTGGCGCGCGTCCACGGCGAGGTCGACACCCTCGTGGGCAAGGGCCGGATCAGCCACGACGAGGGCAACCGCCTCAAGGCGCTCGTCACCGGCGGCACCGACCACGCCCTGTACGCCGGCGCCGACCTCGTCGTCGAGGCGGTGTTCGAGGAGATGTCGGTCAAGCAGCAGGTGCTCGCCTCGCTCGAGGCCGTGGTCCGCCCGGACTGCGTGCTGGCGACCAACACCTCCAGCCTGTCCGTCGCGGAGATGGCCTCGGGCCTGCAGCACCCCGAGCGGATGGTCGGCTTCCACTTCTTCAACCCGGTGGCGGTCATGCCCCTGGTCGAGGTGGCCCGGGCGCCGCAGACCGACGACGCCACGTACGCCACGGCGTTCGCGGTCGGCAGGCAGCTCGGCAAGTCGTGCGTGCCCGTCGAGGACGCCCCCGCGTTCGTCGTCAACCGGCTGCTCATCCGGATGCTGTCGGAGGCCTTCGCCGCCGTCGACGAAGGCACCCCGCCGGACGTCGTCGACGCCGCCGTGCGCCCGCTCGGCCTGCCGATGAGCCCGCTGGTCCTGCTGCAGCTCGTCGGCCCCGCCGTCGCGCTGCACGTGCTGGAGAGCCTGCACGCGGCCTTCCCCGACCGGTTCGCCGTGTCGGGCACGCTGCAGAAGGTGGTCGAGGCCCGCCAGCCCGGCATCTGGTCGTGGGACGAGCGCGGGAAGCCGTTCCTGTCGGAGGAGACGCAGGCCCTGCTGCCCGCCGGCGGCACGGCGAGCACGCCCGAGCAGGTCCTCGACCGCTGCCTCACGGCGCTGGCCGAGGAGGCCGGGCTGCTGCTCGACGAGGGCGTCGTCGCCGACCCGCGCGACCTCGACCTCTGCATGATCACCGGCGCGGGCTGGCCGTTCCACCTGGGCGGGCTCACGCCGCTGCTCGACCGCGAGGGCTACGCCGAGCGCGTCGTCGGCCGCCGCTTCCTGCCCGCCGGGGTGGCGAGCCTCCCCGCCTGACCCCGGCCGCGCTCGCCCCAACCCGTTCCGTCGCAACGGCACCCTCCGTCGGCTAGACCGTCGCAGGGTGCCGTCGTGACGACGCGGTCCCGATGCAGGGTGCCGTTGCGACAGACCTCCGCCGCCGCGCGCCCGGTGGCGGGCCGTGGCGGGGGCGCACGGTGGGTGACGGGTGCCGGGCCGAGCGGGTGACCTGCCCCGGCCCGGCACCCGTGGGCGTGTGCCGGCACGGACGGGCGGGGAGGGTGTCGGCATGGACCGCGCCGAGCCGCCCCGCACCCGTGCCGCGGCGCGCCGGGCCGAGCTGCGCCAGGCGGTGCTCGCCCTCGCGGTCCTCGACGACGTCGACCTGGTCCCGGGCGACGACGGCGTCGACCTCGCCGCAGGCGGCCGCCTCACCTGGCCGGACGTCGCCGCCGCGGTCGGGGCGTGGGCCGCGCTGCCGGAGCACCCGGTCACCCGCCACCGGCTGCTCGTCGCGACCAAGGTCGTCGGGGTGGTCGCCGTCGGCGGCGCCGACGAGCTGCTGGGGACCTGCCACGCGCACGGCGAGCCGGCCGACACCGCGACCCTCGGCTGCGGCCCGGCGTGGGTGCGGGAGCGTGCGGGCGACCTCGTCCTCGGCCTGGGCGTCAGCGACCTCGCCGGCATGCCGGGCCCGTCGCCGCTGCCCCCGCTGCCCTCCCTGGACGACGTCCTCGCCGCCCGCCTGGCCGCCCGCTGGGTGGAGGTCCGGGAGGACCTCGAGCGGCTCGGCGGCCTCGTCGTCGCCCGGCTGGAGCGCGACGCCCAGGAGCAGCGCCCGCTCGTCCTGCGGCCTACGGGCACGGCGGACGTCGTCACCCTGCTCGGCTCGCGGCGGCTGCGCACGGCCCTGGCCGACGGTGACGGCACCGGCATGCGAGGCGTCGCCGTGCCGGTGCGCGAGCGCGGCTGGTTCGACCTGGCCCGCATCGACCCGGCGTTCGTGGGGGCCGCGTGGGCGGCCAGCGAGCCGATGGACCGTGCGTTCGGCTCGCCCCTGCTGGTCACCACCGACGCGGTGACCGTGCCGGCCGTGCTAGGTGACGTCCTCGCCGGTGTCCTCGCCGACCCGGCCGGGCCCTCGCTCGACCGCGACCTGCGCCGCCGCGGCTGACCCGGCCGACGCCGGGCCCGACTCCTGCGGTCCGGTCCGGCCCCCGGCGGTCCGGGTGGCCACCTCGACGACGCGGCGGGCGACCGCCTGCGGGGTGAGGCCGCTGCGCTCGAGCAGCACCGACCGGGGCATGTGGTCGGGGAACTCCTGCGCGATGCCGAACCCGACGACCACGGAGTCGACGTCGGCGTCGGCGAGGGCCTGGCGCACCGCGGCGCCCACCCCGCCGACACGGCCGCCGTCCTCGACCACGGCGACCACGCGGTGGCGCCGGGCGAGCTCGACGAGCGAGGGGTCGACGGGCTTGACCCAGCGCGGGTCGACGACGGTGGAGTCCAGCCCGTGCGCCGACAACCGCTCGGCCGCCTCCAGGCAGACGGCGGACATCGCGCCGACGGAGACGACGAGCACGTCGGGCTCGCCGGTGCGGGGGGTGCGGAGCACGTCGCTGCCGCCGTGGCGGCCGACGGCGGGCACCGCGGCGGGCAGGGCGCCCTTGGGGAAGCGGACGACGGTCGGCGCGTGGTCGACGTCGAGCGCCTCCCGCAGCTCCGCCCGCAGGGTCGCCTCGTCGCGCGGGGCGGCCAGGCGCAACCCGGGGACGACCTGGAGGATCGACATGTCCCACATGCCGTTGTGGCTGGCGCCGTCATCGCCGGTCGCGCCGGCCCGGTCCAGGACGAACGTCACGCCCGCGCGGTGCAGGGCGACGTCCATGAGGACCTGGTCGAAGGCACGGTTGAGGAACGTGGCGTACACCGCCATCACCGGGTGCAGGCCGGCCATGGCCATGCCGGCCGCGCTCGTCGCGCCGTGCTGCTCGGCGATCCCGACGTCGACGATGCGGTCGGGGTGGGCGTCGGCGAACGGCTTGAGCCCCACCGGGATGAGCATCGCGGCGGTGATGCCGACGACGTCGGGGCGCTCGCGGCCCACGTGGACCATCTCGTCGGCGAACACCGACGTCCAGCTCGGCGCGGACGGGCTGAGCGCCGCACCGGTCACCGGGTCCATGGCGCTGACCGCGTGGAACTGGTCGGCGTCGTCCGCCTCCGCCAGGGCGTAGCCGCGGCCCTTCTGGGTGATGACGTGCACGAGCACGGGGCCGCCGTAGCGGCGCGCCCGCTGCAGGGCGCGCTCGACGGCGGCCCGGTCGTGGCCGTCGACGGGGCCGACGTACTTGATGCCCAGGTCGGTGAACATGCCCTGCGGGGCCATGTAGTCCTTGATGGCGGCCTTGGTGGCGTGGAGGGCGTCGAAGAGCCACCGCCCCACCGCGCCGCGCCGGGTCAGGCTGTGCCGGCCCCAGGTGAGGACGCGCTCGTAGCGGCGGTCGGTGCGGATGCCCTCGAGGTGGGCGGCCAGGCCCCCGATGGTCGGGGAGTACGAGCGGCCGTTGTCGTTGACGACGACGATGACGGGGCGCTGCTTGTCGTGGGCGATGTTGTTCAGCGCCTCCCACGACATGCCGCCGGTGAGGGCGCCGTCACCGACGACGGCGACGGCGTGGCGGTCGCGCACGCCCTGCACCTGGAACGCGCGGGCGATGCCGTCCGCCCACGACAGGGCGGTCGAGGCGTGGGAGTTCTCGACGACGTCGTGCTCGGACTCCGCGCGGCTGGGGTAGCCGGACAGCCCGCCCTGGCGCCGGAGCATGGAGAAGTCCTGCCGGCCGGTGAGCAGCTTGTGCACGTAGGACTGGTGGCCGGTGTCGAAGACGATGCGGTCGCGCGGGGAGTCGAAGACCCGGTGCAGCGCGATGGTCAGCTCGACGACGCCGAGGTTCGGGCCCAGGTGGCCGCCGGTCGCGGTGACGGTGCGGACCAGGTGCTCGCGGACCTCCTCGGCGAGGGTGTCGAGCTCGTGGCGGTCGAGCAGGCGCAGCACCGCGGGGGACGTCACCCGGGGCAGCACGAGGGCCGGCCCGACGGTCGCGCCGGGCACCCCCGGCACCGCGTCGGCGGCAGGGGCGACGGGGACGGCGGTGGGACCGGCGGGCGTGGTCGTGACCGGGTGGCCCTCAGGGGTGGTGACGTCGGCGGTGCGGGCGCCGGGCACCCCGGCGGTCCCGGCGGCGCCGGCGTCGGCTCCTGGTCCGGTGCGCGGGTCGTCGTTCGTGGTCACCACTCCCTCGGCTGCCGCGGACGCCGTCGCCCGCGCGCGGCCCCGGGAGGGGACCGCCCGACCACGATACGGTCCGGTCCCCGGCAGCGCCCCACGCGACGCCGCCCTCCGGGGCACCGCCACCGGATCTCCACGCCCACGGCGCAGCCGCGGACAGCGGCGCGCAGCCCGGACGGGCAGCGGACCGTCAGAGCCGGGGGACCCAGCGCACCCCCTGCAGCGCCCCCGCCAGCAGCTCGCAGGCCCGGGCGGCCGCCCGCAGCCGGGTGCCCTCGCTGTGCAGCACCTCCAGGACGTCCTCGACCGTCCGCAGTTCCGAGCCCGCGGCGCCCAGCTCGGCGCGGGCCTGCGCGAGCGCCGCCGTGTTCGCGGCCGCCTGGGCCTGGACGTGCCGCACGGCCAGCCAGGCGAGCACCGGGGGGTGGCGCAGCAGGACCTGGTGCTCGCGGTACTCCGGCGGGCAGACGTCGAGCAGCCAGCCCACGGCCCGGTCGGCGAAGCCGGGGCTGCCCGGCGGCGGGACCCGCTGCGGCCAGCCCGGCGCGACGGCGCGGCTCACGGCACGTGCGGGTGGGCCGCCGCCAGCTCC
>NZ_JBBEOI010000241.1 GCF_037860755.1 Aquipuribacter hungaricus
GCTCGCCACCGCCTACGCCCACCAGAGCCGCTTCGCCGTCACCAGCGGGAACGTCACCCGCGGCCAGGTCATCGGCTACATCGGCACCACGGGCAGCTCGACCGGCTGCCACCTGCACCTCGAGGCACGACTGGCCGGGACACCGGTGGATCCCATGGGGTACCTCTGAGGAGGTACCTGAGGGTGGGTCCTCGCCGGGCTCCACCTGGCTGCTGGTGCTGCGGTCGCGCAGTCGTGCTCAGGTTTGTATGCGTCCCTGGGCCCACCACCAGCAGGAGGCTGCGAATCCTGCCGGTGCCGCGCGGACGCTAGTGCCCCCGCACGCCAGACGTGACGTTGCTGAAAGGGGCGGCCTGGTGGGTCAGACCCCGGCGTAGGAGTGCAGGCCGGGGAGCCAGATGTTGACCCCGAAGAAGTTGAACAGGAAGGCGAGGTAGCCGGCCAGGGCGAACCAGGTGGCCCGTCGCCCGCGCCAGCCGGCGGTGGACTGGGCGTGCAGGTAGGCGGCGTACAGGACCCAGGTGATGAAGGCCCAGGTCTCCTTCGGGTCCCAGCCCCAGTAGCGGCCCCAGGACTCCTCGGCCCAGATGGCGCCGGCGATGACGGCGAACGTCCAGATCGGGAAGGCGAACACCGTTGCGGCATGGAAGACCTTCTCCAGCGCGGCCGCGGCGGGCAGGTGCGCGGCATACCGGCTACGCGGCCGCGTCCCCTGGGTGGTCAGGACCGCACGACCGTCGATCCACGACCTCACCAGGTACAGCACGCCCGCCGCGGCGCCGACGGTGAACACGCCGCCGGAGACGATCGCGGCGGCGACGTGGATGACGAGCCAGTAGGAGTTCAGTGCCGGGACGAGATCACCGGCCGGTGTGTAGAGGACGGTGACAGCCAGCCCGAGGGTGAGCGTGACGACGCCGACGATCCACACGCCGAGGTCTCGGACCGGCTGCCGGTGCAGGAGGACGAGGTAGGCCCCGGTGGCGGCCAGACCGCCCGCGACGGCGAACTCGTACATGTTGCCCCAGGGAGCCCGGCCGGCCGCGAGCCCTCGGGTCACCAGGCCCGCGAGGTGCAGGAGGAAGGCGAGGACCGTGAGGGACACCGCGACCCGACCCAGCCGCTGGTCCGTCCGCGACCCCGCGGCGGGAGGGCCAAGGTCTGCCGGGCCAGCGGGCGAGAGGCGGTCGTCCCGCCCGGGCACGACCGCAGGGACCAGGACGGCGTCTCGAACCAGGACCGTCTGGTCGACCTCGACGGCCGCACGGCCCCGGAGGGCGGCCTCGGCCGCATAGGCAAGCATCGCCAGGGCATACACGGCGATGGCGGAGTACACGAGGGTGTCGCTCAGCCAGGCCCAGTCCATCGTTCTACTCCTTCGTCACGGGTGTCGCGGTCCACGCGGGCATCTCGGTCCGCGCGGTCGACCCCGTGCCGGGCCCGCTGCCCGAACCGGTATCGGCTCCACTGACCTGCAGGAGCTGGCGGAGCAGCTCCGTCGGGGGGTCCTGCCGGGTCAGGCTGTATGCCGCCACCTCGACACCGGTGGTGCAAGCGTCGGTGGGGTGCACCCGGACCCACACCCGACGGCGGGGGATGGTCAGGGACATGGTCAGGCCCACGAGCAGCATGATGGCAGCCGCCAGCGAGACCTCCTTGCCCGGGTCGTAGGCGATCTGGAGGTTGACGAACCTGGCCACGCCGTCGAACGTCACGCTGCCAAGCCCGTCCGGCAGCGTCATGGTCTCCCCGGGTCGAAGTGCCCGGGTGAGGGGTTGCCCGCCCTCGCTGAGCTGCTCCATGTCGGTGGTGTCCAGCCTGTAGACCGACTGGGGCGCACCGTCTGACAGCCCCAGGTCCCCGGTCCAGGCGGTGAGCAGGAGCTGCGGATCGAGGAGGTCCGGCGACAGCGAGTACGGCCCGGTCACGGGGTCGAAGGCGGCCGTGGGCAGGAACAGGCCCTGGAAGCCGAGCTGTTCCGGCTGGGCGTCGGGGGCCTTGACGACGCCCTCGGAGGTGAAGAGCCCGTCCAGGGGAAGGAACACCACCGGTCCCGAGGCGACCTCGCGCCCCTGTCCGTCCCGGACGGTGATGCGCGGCGCGTACCCGTTGCCGGTGAGGAACAGCTTGGTTCCGCGGACGTCGAGGGGGGAGTTGACCGCGATGGTGGTCTCCTCGGCCGGCGAGCCGGGGCGCCGGGTGAGCGTGACGTCGGCCCGGAAGTCCCGGGCGGAACCGCGCTGCGGTCCGGTCTGCTCGAACCGGGCGGTGAACGTGTCGAGCGTGAGGAAGAACGGCGTCAGGCGGGCCTCGTCGGTGAAGGGTCCGGGCGAGAACTCGTCGTACTGGGAGCGGGTGTTGGAGAAACCGCCGCCTTCGGCCACGACGACCCGGCCTTCGAAGCCGAACAGGGCGCCGATGGCGATGCCGAAGAGGAGCACTAGCAGCGACAGGTGGAACAGCAGGTTGCCGACCTCGCGCAGGTAGCCCTTCTCCGCGCGGACGGTGCTGCCGTCGATGTCGACCCTGAACCCGCGCCGCCGGAGCTCCTCTGCGGTGACCCGGAGCACCTGGACTGCGGCCAGGGTCGAGTCTGCCCGCCGATGGCCGGGCAGACGGGCCAGGTTGCCCGGCGCGCGCGGTGGATCGGCCCTGGTGGCACGCCACAGCCGGGCGCAGCGCGGCAGTACGCACCCGGTCATGGAGACCAGCAGGAGCAGGTAGATGGCCGCGAACCACGGTGAGGCGTACACCTCGAACAGGCCCAGCCGGTCCAGCCATGGCGCGAGCGTCGGGTTCTCGCGGAAGAAGCCCGCCACCGCGTTGGGGTCTGACGCCACACCCCGCTGCGGCAGCAGCGACCCGGGCACCGCGGCCAGCGCGAGCAGCGCCAGCAGGACCAGCGCCGAGCGCATCGACGTCAAAGACCGCCACGCCCAGCGCGCCCACCCCGCGCTGCCCCCGCCCTCCGGGCGAGCAGGCATCTCCAGCACCCCGCTGCGCTCGAGCTGGTCCTGGACCTCGGTCACGTCACTGCCTGTCGGTCCGAGCCGGGACGGGCCATCAGATGACCGGGGTGAATGCGGCCGCCCAGATACGCATGGTGACCATGATGCGCTCCCACACGCCGGTGGCCAGCAGCAGCCCCGTGAGCACCAGCAGCCCCCCGCCGGCGCGCGTCACCGCCACCCGGTGCCGACGGACCCAGCCCAGCGTCCCGGCCGTCCTGCGCACCGCCAGCCCCACGGCAAGGAACGGCACACCCAGACCCAGGGCATACGCCACCGACAACAGGGTCCCCCGCCCCGCGCTGGCCTCGGTGAACGCCAACGTCTGCACCGCCGCCAACGCCGGCCCTATGCACGGGGTCCACCCCAGTCCGAACGTCACCCCCAGCAGCGGGGCACCGGCCAGACCACGCGCCGGACGCAGGTGGAACCGCCGCTCGCGCTGCAGGCCGGGCACGTACCCGAGGAACGCCAGCCCCATGACCACGATGGCGACCCCCATCACCCGTGTGATCGGAGACTGGTACTGCAGCAACAGCGACCCGAGCCCCCCGAACAGGGCACCGAAGGAGGCGAACACCGTGGCGAACCCGGCGACGAACAGCGCCGTGCCGGCCAGGACGAGCCCGCGGCGCGGCCTGTCCAGGTCCGCACCCGACAGCCCGGTCACGTACGACAGGTAGCCGGGCACCAGCGGCAGCACGCACGGCGACAAGAAGGACACCAGCCCTGCCAGGACGGCCACCGGCACCGCCAGCAGCATCGACCCGCTCAGCACGGTGCCCTGCAGCAGCGAGGTCACGACGACGTCGAAGTCATAGCGCCTCGGCCAGCGTGCCGTCCAGCAAGGCCGTCACGGTCGCCTCCCGCACCGCTCCGAGGACCCTGGCAGCCACCCTGCCGTCCCGGTCCAGCACCAGCGTCACCGGCACCGCCGAGGCAGGCACGTACTGGCTGAGTGCCAGCACGGCCCGGCCGTCGGTGTCCTCGATGCTCGGGTAGGTGATGCCGTGCTCCTCCTCGAACGCCACGGCCGCGGCCCGGTTGTCCTTGACGTTCACCCCGACGAAGGACACCCCACGCTCGCGGTAGTCCGTCGACACCCGGGACAGCACCGGGGCCTCGACCCGGCAAGGCCCGCACCAGGACCCCCACACGTTGACGACCACCACCTCACCCCGCAGGCTCGCCAGGTCCAGCTCGTCATCGGTGAGCGTGGCCCCGCTCAGGTACACCGGCGCACCACGATCCCCGACCTTGTACTCGGTGACCGGTTGCGACACCGAGACCCCTACTCCGGCATCACCGCCGGGCCGTCCGGTAGCACCGTCGGACGGACGGTCGGCGAGCCATACCGTCGACGCGCCCAGAGCCACCACCGCAGCGGCACCGAGCCCGCCCACGAGAACAGTCCGACGGGTCAAGGATGGCTGGACGCTGACCCCTTCGTCAGCTCGACGGACGTCCGCGGACCGGGCGCCGTCTCTCATGCAATCGATGCTAGGCGGCGTCTGTGCAGGAGCGTGACCCCGGCCCGGGCCGGCACGGGCGGCGGGTGGCGGGTGGCGGGTGGCAAGAGCAGCCACCTGCCGCATGCGTAGGACGAGTGCGGCGACGTCGCTTGCTGGTCCTGGGGAGACACGCTTCGGCGGTGGTCGCAGATGAGCTTGGACTCAGGCGTCGCCGAAGACGTGGGAGAGGCCCAACACTTTGGTGCAGGGCGTACCCCCTCCTTCGACGAGCCCGTCACCGTGAGGCTGCGGCCGCCCGCCGGCAGGTGCAGGCCTGGCCATCGCCGTGGGCCGCTGTTCAGCCGTGGGGCCGTACCGCCTAGCGTTGACACCTGACAGCCTCCGAGGTGAGAGAGGGGTAGGCCCAGCATCGCGGACGGGTGTGCAAGCGAACTGCCCAGGAACAGACGGTCAAAATGAGAGTGCACGCCCCGCCCACGAGTGCATCCGCATCTGACCCTGGCCGCCCATGAACGCGGCGTCGGCCGTCCAGCAGGCTAGAGAACTCGACCCAGTCCCTGAGGCGAGCAGACATCGTCCCGGCCAGGACCCATACCGCCCAGAGAAGGAGAACAGCCTGATGGCGACCGCTGAGGGCTTCGTCACCCGCGGCGTGGACGGGGCCACCGCCGCCCGGTCCACCACGC
>NZ_JBBEOI010000242.1 GCF_037860755.1 Aquipuribacter hungaricus
CGCCGCCACCGGCAGCCGGCCACCCCCGCGCGCGCCCGCCGCACGCTCGTCCTGCCCCTGCGGGTGGCCCGGACGGGCGGTCTCGGGGGGGGCGGCTCAAGTCGCCCCGGCACCGCCCCGACGACCATGGCGTCGGTGGGCAGAGCCCTGCCGCGGGCCGCCCGCCGGGCGGCGCCCGAGCGAGGAGAGGGGGGTCGTGTGACAGCACCGCGCACCCCCGGCCGTCGTCGGCTGCTCGTCCTGGACACCCTGCTGCGCCGCGCGATGTGGGCCGTCGTCGTCCTGGGGACGGTCCTCGGGCTCACCTCCACCGGCTTCTCGGCCACCCCCGCCCCCCAGGGGCTCACGCTCGCCGTGCTGTCGGCGTTCTTCCCCCTCGCGTGCCTGCGCCTGGTCGTCGCGGCGCTGCTGGGTCCTGAGCGCCGGACCGCGCGCCTGGTCCTCGTCTCGGGCGTGGCGCTGTGGGCCGTCGGCTCGATCGTCCTGCACCAGGGCGGCGACGTGGCCGACAAGAGCTTCCCCGGGCCGGCCGAGCTGTTCTTCTCTCCCTCCTACGCCGCCTTCGCGGCCTACCTGCTGCTGGACGCCTCGGGGCGCACCACCGCCAGCCGCAAGACCTGGCTCGAGGCGGTCCTCGTCTGCGGCGGCGTGACCTGCCTCAGCGCCAGCCTGCTCGCCAGCCCGCTGGGCTCGGTGTTCGGCGCCGAAGGGCTCGCCCTGCTGCTCGCGGTCGTCTACCCGCTGCTCGACCTCTTCCTGGCCGTGCTCGTGCTCGGGCAGGTCCTGCTGGGAGCCCGGGGCCTGGGTCGCGACACCTGGCTGCTCGTCGGCGCGTTCGCCGTCCTCGGCGCCTCCGACGTCCTGTTCCTGCTCGCGGCCGCGCCCGACACCTACTTCGTCAACGTGGTCACCGACGTCAGCTACGGCCTCGCCTTCGCGCTGCTGGTCGCGGCAGCCTGCGCCCCGCGCAGCGAGCCCGTGCGCCAGCACAGCGGCCGCACCCGGGGCAACCTGCTGGTCGGGGCGGGCGCCGTGGCGCTCCTGGCCCTCGTCCTGCGCCCGCTGGACTCCGGCGCCTGGTTCGTCACCGTGCCCGCGGTCGCCACCCTGGTCGCCACCGGCGCCCGCCTGCTCGTCGCCCTGCGCGAGGCCCAGGGTGCCGCCGAGGCCCGCAAGCTGTCGCGCACCGACGAGCTCACCGGGCTGCTCAACCGCCGCGCGATCCTCGCCGACGTCGACGCCCGGCTGCGGGTCGACGGCCCGGTCTCGCTCATGCTCCTGGACCTCGACGGCTTCAAGGAGGTCAACGACAGCCTCGGCCACTCCGCCGGCGACGCGCTGCTGCAGGAGGTCGGCCACCGGCTCGTCCGCACCCTCCCCGCCTCCAGCCGGGTCTCCCGCGTCGGCGGCGACGAGTTCGCCCTCATGGTCCTCGACGACGACGGCCTGTCCCTGACCCGGCTCGCGCGCCAGGTCCGCGCCGTCCTGTCGGAGACGATCACCGTGGACGGCCTCGACCTGGCGGTCGGGGCGTCGGTGGGGATCACCTCGCGCCTGCCCGAGGACCTCGACGCCGTGACGATGCTGCGCCGCGCGGACGTCGCGATGTACCGCGCCAAGCACGCCCGGCTCGGCGAGTCCACGTACGACCCCGCCCACGACGGCTTCTCCCGCGAGCGCCTGGAGCAGGTGGAGTCGCTGCGCACCGGCATCGCCGACGGCCAGCTGGTCCTCTGGTACCAGCCCCAGGTGGACGCCGCCACGCAGCAGGTCACCGCGGTCGAGGCGCTCGTGCGCTGGGAGCACCCCCAGCACGGGCTGCTCGGGCCGCTGGCGTTCCTGCCCGAGGCCCGACGCGCCGGGCTCATGCCCGCCCTCACCGAGGCCGTCGTCGCCATGGTCGTGGCAGACGCCCGCCGCTGGGCCGACCTCGGGCAGACCTTCACCGTGTCGTTCAACTGCGCGCCCCCGGAGCTGCTGGGCGGGCGCATGGTGCCGGCGCTGCTGGACGCCGTCCGCGAGGCCGGGCTGCCGCCGGACCGTCTGCTGGTCGAGGTGACGGAGGACTCCTTCGTCACCGACCCCGAGAAGGCCCGCGCCGTGCTGCAGGAGCTGCGCCGCAACCGCGTGCAGACCGCCATCGACGACTACGGCACCGGCTTCTCCTCGCTGGCCTACCTGCGCGACCTGCCGGTCCAGGAGCTGAAGATCGACCGCTCGTTCGTCAGGACGATGGGCAGCGACAGCAGCAGCCGCGTCATCGTGGAGTCCACCCTGCAGATGGCCCACGCCATGGGCCTGCGGGTCGTGGCGGAGGGAGTCGAGGACGCCAGCACCGCCGCGGAGCTCGTGGCCTGCGGGGTCGACGTGCTGCAGGGGTACCACATCGCCCGCCCCATGCCGGCGGCCGAGGTGGGCGCCTGGGTCGCCGAGTGGCGCAGCGCCCTCAGGACGCGCGCGGCCCGCTGAGCAGCACCTGGCGCGGCACGACGACCCGCGCGCGCAGGTCGACCGAGCGGCGCAGGACGAACCCGGCCAGCGGCGGCAGGTCGATGTCGTCCAGGCCGTGGCCGAGGCCGACGAGCCGGTAGGCGTCGGGCAGCTGCCGGCGCTGGTTGTCGATCATCGTCTGCATGTCGGCGTAGACCGGCGTGGTGGCCGGGGAGCCGTCGAACGCCTGCGTGGAGGCTCCCGGCAGCGTCGTGTAGACGATGCCCATCATGGCCAGGCGCTGGCGGGCGACCTCGTCCATGAGCGCGACGGTGGCGCTCACGCCGTTGGCGCGGGCCACCTGGAACAGGCCGTGGCACAGCGCAGCGGTCCACAGCGCGCCGGTGGCGTGGGAGCGGCGGCGCACGCTGAGCGTCGCGACGTCCCACGTGGTGGCGGGGTCCAGGCCGGCGCCGGCCATCGACGCCTGCGCGTCCATGCCCCACGGCTCGGCCGCCATGTACTCGGCGGTCTTGGTGCCGGCGGGGCCGGGGACGAGGAGGCGGGCGGAGGCGACCGCGGTGCCGGAGCCGTCGACGAGGGCGAGGAACACCGAGGCGTCCTCGTAGCCGACGAAGCTGGCGTCCAGGTGCTCGCGGGTCTCGCCGAACCGGTCCTGGAACACGTCCGTCTCGCACGCCACGGCGGCCTCGAGGTCGCTGCCCCGGGGGTCGAAGACCAGCCGGAGCGAGGTCGGGCCGGCCTGGGGGGCGGCGTCGACGGGGGCGGCGTGGCGGGCGGTGGCGGCAGTCATGCGACGGGGCTCCTCGGTGCGGGGCGGCGTTGTGGCGGTCCGGGGTGGGTGTCCCCGGCACCGACGACGCTACGGATGTACGACGCAGCGTCGACGGTCGATTGCCGTGGGTTGGTCCCTGCGGACAACCCGCCCGCCACTGCGTAGTCGTCTCCGTACCCCGCGTCACCCACCCGTCGACCCAGGGTTCACCCGGACGGCCCAGCGGGGCCTGACGCTGCGTGCGCGCGGCGCCTGAGGTCAGCCCCGCGGGAGCAGCCGCGTCCGCGGCAGCGCCGGGGCCCGCAGCCAGGCGTCGGCGTCCCAGCCCGGGACCTCGCCGAACCGGTCGGCGCGGTCCTGCCACTGCTCCCGGGCGGTCACGACGTCCTCGTGGCTGCGGCCGACGAAGTTCCACCACATCACCAGCCGCTCGGCGAACGGCTCCCCGCCCAGCAGCAGGAACGTCGTCCCCTCCGTCACGACGACCTCCGTCGCGTCGCGCCCGGTCCCGAGGTGCACGAGGTCGCCGGCGCCGGGCCGCTCCCCCGCCACCTCCAGGGCCCCGGTGACCAGGAGCACCGCGTGCTCGAAACCGGGGTCCAGGGGCAGCCGCACCAGGGCCGGCCCCTCGGTGCGCACCTCGACGCCCAGCAGAGGGGTCCACGCCGTCGCCGGGGACGTCATCCCGTCGTGGCTGCCGAGGAGCACGGTCGTGCGGACGCCGTCGCGGGTGCGGGCGGGCAGGTCCTCGTGGTGCTCGAAGGCGGCGGCCCGGTGCCGGTGCTCCTCGGGCAGCGCCACCCACAGCTGCACCCCGTGCAGCGGGGCGCCGTCGGCGGGCAGCGAGCGCTCGGCGTGGGCGACCCCGTCCCCGCCCGTCATGAGGGACAGCGCGCCGGGGCGGACGCGGGCCGTGGCCCCCGTGGAGTCCTCGTGCAGCACCTCTCCCGACAGCAGCCACGTCACGGTCTGCAGCCCGGTGTGCGGGTGGGGTGGCACGACCATGACGTCCTCGCCCGTCGCCGGGCCGTAGGAGTCGACGAAGCACCACGCGCCGACGGTCGTCCGGGCCCGCGACGGCAGGCTGCGCCGCACCGTGATCGCCCGCGGCCCGCCCAGCGGCACCTCGCGCGCCGGCAGCAGCTGCGCGGTGGGCCCGGCCGGGGGCGCGACCGGGGGCGCCGGCGCGGGTGGTGCCTCCTGCAGGCGGGCCTCCGTGGTGCTCACGG
Organism: Aquipuribacter hungaricus; assembly: GCF_037860755.1. Lineage (NCBI taxonomy): Bacteria > Bacillati > Actinomycetota > Actinomycetes > Micrococcales > Intrasporangiaceae > Aquipuribacter > Aquipuribacter hungaricus. Next base: position 4,456 of record NZ_JBBEOI010000242.1, read on the forward strand.
GGTCGATCCTGCCTCCGGACGTCCCCGGCGCACCAGGCGGACCCCGGCCACGACGAGGGCCAGCACCACGCCGAGGACGACGAGGAACGGCAGGACCGCACCGAGGACGACGAGCACGACCGACGTCGAGGCCCCGAGCGCCTCCCAGCCGCCCCGGAGGCCGTCGAGGAACGGCGGCAGGTCGCGGCCGGCCGCCTCCACCCCCTCGGGCGTGCTGAGCCGCACCGTCACCGTGGCCAGCGCCGCCAGGTCGGCGAGCGCGGCCCGCTGGGCGTCGACGGACTCCAGGTCGGCCTGGCGCCTGCTGAGCTCGGTCTCCAGGGCGAGGACGTCCTCCAGCGTCGTCGCGCCGGCGAGCAGCGAGCGGATCCGCTCGACCCCGACCCGCTGGGTGGCGGTGCGGCTCTCCAGGTCCACGAGCCTGGTCTCGACCGGCTCGGACTCCGCGGTCCGGGCGACCTCCGACCCCAGCGCGGCGACCGACGCCATGACGCCGGGTGTGCCGTCCGCCGGGACCCGCAGGACGATCTCGGCCCGCGGCCGCTGCCCGCCGGAGCTGCTCTCGGCCGCGACCTCGCCGCCGGCGCGCACCGCGAGGGCACGGACCTCCTCGGCGGCCGCGGGGACGTCGTCGACCGCGACGTCGATGCTCGAGGTCACCACGCGGCGCCCGACGGCGGCCGCGCCCGGCTCCGGCAGGGCACC
>NZ_JBBEOI010000243.1 GCF_037860755.1 Aquipuribacter hungaricus
CCGCGCTGTTCCTCGGCGCCCGCGGCGGCCGCCTCGACCAGCGCCAGGCACGCGAGGCCGTCGCCCGCGCCGCCCGCGCCGCGGGCCTCACGGACGTCCACCCGCACGCCCTGCGGCACACCGCGGCCACCCACGTGCTCGACGGCGGAGCCGACCTGAGATGCGTACAGGAACTTCTCGGTCACGCTACGCTCACGACCACGGAGATCTACACCCACGTGTCGCAGGCTCGCTTGCTCGCTGCCTACCATCGGGCGCACCCGCGGGCATAGGGACGGGGAGGCGAGCGATGGCCAGGTCGGTGTCCACGTCAGGCAGGTCCGGGGGGACCGGCGCGAGCAGCGAGGGGGCCCTGGTGCGCGACGACAGCACCGCCGACGACGGAGCCGAGGAGCTGGACGTCGACGCCGACCTCGACGGGGCCGGTCTCGCTTCGCCCGAGGACCTCGACCACGCCGGCGACGACGTCGACGCCGGTACAGACCCTGACGGCGACGCGGTCGACGACGCTTCCGGCACCGCCGAGGCCGTGCCCGAGGCGGTCGAGCCCGACCCGGTCGACGACGCCGAGGCGCTCGTCCGGGCGATGTGGGTGGAGTACAAGGACACCGGCGACCGCGCCGTCCGCGACCGCCTGATCGTCCACTACTCCCCGCTCGTCAAGTACGTCGCCGGTCGGGTCGGCGTCGGGCTCCCCCCGAACGTCGAGCACGCCGACCTCGTGTCCTACGGCGTCTTCGGGCTCATCGACGCCATCGACAAGTACGACCTCGAGCGCGCCATCAAGTTCGAGACGTACGCCATCTCCCGCATCCGCGGCGCGATCATCGACGAGCTCCGCTCCATCGACTGGATCCCGCGCTCGGTGCGCAGCAAGTCCCGCGAGGTGGAGCGGACGTACGCGCAGCTCGAGGGCGAGCTGCACCGCAGCCCGACCGAGCAGGAGGTGGCCGACCGGATCGGCATCTCCATCGGCGACCTGCACCAGATCTTCTCCAAGGTGTCCTACGCCAACGTCGTCGCCCTCGACGAGCTCATGCACGCCGGCGGCGAGCGCGGGGACTCCCTCACCCTCGGGGACACCCTCAAGGACACCCGCGCCGAGGACCCGGTCATGGCCTTCGAGACGCAGGAGACCAAGTTCCTGCTGTCCCGCGCGGTCAACCTGCTGCCCGAGCGCGAGAAGATCGTCGTCACCCTCTACTACTACGAGGGCCTGACCCTCGCCGAGATCGGCCGGGTCCTCGGGGTCACGGAGTCCCGGATCTGCCAGATGCACACCAAGGCCGTCATGCAGCTGCGCGCCAAGCTCAGCGCGGCCGGGGACGGCTAGGCAGCAGCACCGCGCCTCGGAGCCCCGGCACCCCGGGCGCCCGACACCTGACCGTCGGCCGGCGTTCACGTCGGGTTGGGTGTCCCGACACCTGTCCCCGGCAGGTTGCCGCACATGACCCGCCCCCGCACGGCCCCGCCCGCAGCCGGCGACGCCCTCGTCCTGCGCGCCGTCGCCCCTGCTGCCGCCCTCGCCGCCCTGGTCCTGGTCAGCGTCGTCCTGAGCCCGCCCGCCGAGGCCGGCCGCCCCGGGCCCGCCGTCGGCCTCGAGCCCCTCGGCACGTACGCCGGCGGCGGCTTCGAGGAGTCCGCCGCCGAGATCCCCGCCTTCGACCCCGGCACCGACCGGGTGTTCGTCGTCAACGCGCAGGCGGGGACCGTCGACGTCCTCGACGTGTCCGACCCGACCACTCCGACCAAGGTCGGCGAGCTGGCGACGCCGGGCGCCAACAGCGTCGCGGTGGCCGGCGGCAGGGTCGCCGTCGCCGAGCAGGCCGCCGACGTCCAGGCGCCGGGGTCGGTGAGCTTCTTCGACGCCGCCACCCTCGCCCGGCTCAGCGCCGTCACGGTCGGGTCCCTGCCGGACATGCTCACCTTCACCCCCGACGGGCGCACCCTGCTCGTGGCCAACGAGGGCGAGCCCTCCGGCTACGGCCCCGGCCAGACGGACCCCGAGGGCAGCGTGAGCGTCGTCGACGTCCGGCGCGGCGTGCCGACGCAGGCCGACGTCCGCACCGCCGGCTTCGGCGGGTTCGACGCCGCGGCGCTGCGGGCGGCCGGCGTGCGGCTGTCCGGCCCCGGGGCGAGCGTCGCCCAGGACCTCGAGCCGGAGTACGTCACCGTCGACGCCAGGTCGCGCACCGCGTGGGTCTCGCTGCAGGAGGCGAACGCGCTCGCCGTCGTCGACGTGCGCACGGCCACCGTCACCGACGTCCTGCCCCTGGGCACCAAGGACCACTCCGTGCCGGGGGCGGGACTGGACCCCAGCGACCGCGACGGCGGGACGATGATCGGGACCTGGCCGGTGCGTGGGCTCTACATGCCCGACGCCGTCGCCTCGTACCAGTCCCGGGGCCGCACGTTCGTCGTCACCGCCAACGAGGGCGACGCCCGTGACTACTTCGGGTACGGCGACGAGGCACGCGTCTCCTCCCTCGTCCTCAGCCCGGACGTGTTCGGCGGCGCGGCCGGCGTGGCCGCCCTGCAGGCCCCGGCCGCGCTCGGCCGGCTCACCGCGTCGACCACCAGCCCCACGGACGTGCAGGGGCGGGTCACCGAGATCCACGCGTTCGGCGCCCGCTCGTTCTCGGTGCGGGACGCCGAGGGCCGGCTCGTCTTCGACTCCGGCGACCAGCTGGAGCAGGTGGTCGCGGCCCGGCTGCCCGAGGCCGCGAACAGCGACAACAGCGAGAACGGCTCCGCGGACAGCCGCAGCGACAACAAGGGCCCCGAGCCCGAGGGGCTGGCCGTGGGCCGCGTCGCGGGCCGGACCTACGCCTTCGTCGGGCTCGAGCGCGTCGGCGGCATCGCCGTCTACGACATCACCGTGCCCAGCCGGTCGACGTTCGTGGACTACGTGAGCACCCGGGACTTCTCCGGCGACCTGGAGGCGAACGGCTCGGACTCCGGCCCGGAGGGGCTCGTCTTCGTGCCCGCGACCAGCTCGCCCACCGGCGCCCCGCTGCTCGTGGTGGGCAACGAGGTGTCCGGCACGACGACGGTCTTCGAGGTCACGCGGCGCTGAGCGGCGCGGCCGGCCCGTCACAGCGGGCCGGCCACCGGCAGCAGGCGGACCGCGCGGGCTCGGCCGAGCCACCACCACGGGTCGACGTACCGGCCGGCCACCCGCACGCCCCAGTGCAGGCACCCCCCGGCGCACCCGGCGTGCGGCGGCGCCGCGGCCAGCACCGCGACCGGGGACCCCGCCCCCACCCGGGTGCCGCGCGCCACGCTGGCGGTGACCGGCTCGAACGAGCTGAGCGTGGCGTCCACGTGCTCGACCACGACGACCCCGCGCCCCGCGACCTGCCCCGCGAAGGTCACGGTCCCGGCGGCGGGGGACAGCACCACCGCCCCTGGGGCGGCGGCGAGGTCCACGCCGCGGTGGCCGGGGCCGTACTCGTGGGCCGGTGCCTGGAACAGCCGGACCACCGTCCCGGGCACGGGCGGCCGCCGCTGCTCATCGCGGGGGAGCGACGGCACCCCTGCCGCGCCCCCGCCGGGCGCAGGCTCCGCCACCGGGGACGGGCGGAGGGCTGCCACCGTGCCCTCCGGGAGACCGGCTGTCCCTGCTGCTGCGGTCGCGGACGGGAGCCCCGGGGACGGGCCCACGGACAGGCCCACCGACAGGGCCCCGGCGAGCAGGAGCGGGACGAGGGGCCGGGCGCGGGGGAGGTCCATGGCGAGACCTTCCGGCAGGCGCGGGACAGCCGGTGGCCGGCGGGCCGGCCCTGGGGACGGGCGGCACCCCGCGCCGCCTGTGCACGCACGCGTCGCCACCGGCGCCTGTGCAGGAGCCGCGTGGTCCGGCCCGGGCCGCCGCTGGCCGTACGATGTCCCCCAGCCGGGTCCGCCCGGTGATTTCGCGCGCCCTCCGACCGCACCTCGTGCGGGGGAGGCCCCCGGTCCCGCCGGAGCCGCTCACGCGGCCGAGACGGGGTGGACCTCCCAGGGCGCCAGGCAGCAGCACCGACCGGTGCTGCGACGGAACCGGACAGGGCGCCCCGACAGCGGGCGCCGGAAGGAGTGCGTCGGCATGGCCGTCGTCACGATGCGCCAGCTCCTCGAGAGCGGCGTCCACTTCGGGCACCAGACCCGTCGGTGGAACCCCAAGATGAAGCGCTTCATCTTCACCGAGCGCAACGGCATCTACATCATCGACCTCCAGCAGTCGCTGGAGTTCATCAACGTCGCCTACGACTACGTCAAGCAGACGGTCGCGCACGGCGGCAGCATCATGTTCGTCGGCACCAAGAAGCAGGCGCAGGAGCCCGTGGCCGTCCAGGCTGCCCGCGTGGGGATGCCCTACGTCAACCAGCGCTGGCTCGGCGGCATGCTCACCAACTTCCAGACCGTCAGCAAGCGCGTCCAGCGCATGCGCGAGCTGGAGACCGTGGACTTCGACGACGTCGCCGGCTCCGGCATGACGAAGAAGGAGCTCCTCGTCCTGCGTCGCGAGCGCGACAAGCTCGAGAAGACCCTCGGCGGTCTCCGCGACATGACGAAGGTCCCCAGCGCCGTGTGGATCGTCGACACCAAGAAGGAGCACCTGGCCGTCAGCGAGGCCAAGAAGCTCGGCATCCCGGTGATCGCGATCCTCGACACCAACTGCGACCCCGACGAGGTCGACTACAAGATCCCGGGCAACGACGACGCGATCCGTTCCGTCGCCCTGCTCACCCGGGTCATCGCCGACGCCGTCGCCGAGGGCCTCGTCGCCCGCTCCGGCGGGGGCACCACCACGGCCGAGGAGCCCCTGGCCGAGTGGGAGCGCGAGCTGCTCGCCGCCGGCGAGGGTGCTGGCGCCCCGGCGGACGCCGCCGGCACCGCCACGGACGCCCCGGTCGGCATCGAGGCCGCGGCCTCCGCCGATGCCGCGCCGGCCGCTGCCGCCACGGCCGAGGAGGTCGCCGCGACCCCCGAGGACGAGACGCCGGTCACCGAGGCCCCCGCGGCCGAGACCGCCACCCTGACCTCGGTGCAGACCGACCAGACCCCCGGTCAGGGCGACGAGAACTCCTGAGGCACCCGGCGCGCCCGTCACGGGCGCGCGACGCACGCGGGGCTGACGCCCGCCGGCCCGGCCCACCAGCCGGGCCG
>NZ_JBBEOI010000244.1 GCF_037860755.1 Aquipuribacter hungaricus
ACCACGCCTGCCCCGGCGTCACGGACCGGTCTCGACCTGTCCCGCCCGGCGGGCGGCAGCCCCGCGGCGCGCCCGCCCGCGCGCCCCGCCACCGTGTCCCGGGTGCCCGCCAGCCGTCCCTCGTGGCGGAGGGTGTCGCCCACGGCCGACGTCCACCTCACCGCCTCGACGCCGACCGCCGCCCTCAGCCGCGTCCAGACCGGGGTCGGCTTCCTCCGGGCCGGCCTGCTGCTGCCCGACGGGGCCCCCGCGCTGCGGCTCGGCTGCGCGTGGCAGCACGGGACGCCGCAGGGCCCGCGGCAGCGCTGGACCGCCGGCGGCCTGGACCGCGGCGGCCGCAGCCCCGTCCGCGTGCACGACAGCCCCGAGGAGCTCGACGTCGACCTGCTCGCCGTGCACCCGCTGGCACGGCTGCTCGTCGTGGCCTGGCCGGAGCGGGCGGCCCACGCGGGCGGCGGCCTGCTCGTCGTGCGCACCGAGGGCGGCAGCCGGGTCGACGCGCCCGTCCCCGCGGCCGCGCCCGGCACCAGCACGGTGCTGCTGTCCGGCTACGTCGTCGACGGCGAGCTCGTGCTGCGGGCGGAGTCGAGGACGGTGCCCGGCGGGCCCGCCCAGGCGTGCGGTGCGTACGGTTACGACGCGCTGCGGTGGCTCGACGACCACCAGCCCGTCCCCTGACCGGGCGGGGCGCGCGGGGCGCACGAGGGGACGACGGCATGGTGGACCTCACCAAGGGCCAGACGGTGTCGCTGACGAAGCGGGGGGCGGCACGCTGACGGTCGTCCGCATGGGTCTCGGCTGGGACGCGGTGAAGAAGCGCGGGTTGTTCGGCTCCCGGGCGCAGGCGGTCGACCTCGACGCCTCGGCCCTGCTGTTCGACGCCGCCGGCGCCCTCGTGGACCAGGTGTGGTTCCAGCAGCTGCGCAGCGCCGACGGGGCGCTGCAGCACACGGGGGACAACGTCACCGGCGCGGGCGAGGGCGACGACGAGTCGATCGTCGTGGACCTCGCCCGTCTCGACCCGCGGGTGGCCACCATCGCCTTCGTCGTCAGCAGCTTCACCGGGCAGGACTTCACCCAGGTCGAGAACGCGTACTGCCGCCTGGTGGACGCCGCCGCGGGGGACGCCGAGCTGGCCCGCTACGAGCTCGCCGCGTCCGGCCCGCACACCGCGCAGGTGATGGCGCTCGTCCGTCGCGACGGCACCGGGTGGAGCATGACCGCCGTCGGCGCCGCCGGCTCCGGCAGGACCTTCCGCGACCTCGTCCCCGCCGTGGTGCCGCACCTCTGAGCCCGCCCCCGGCTGCCCGGCCCCTGGGCCGGGCGACCGCCGTCGCGCGGGCGGCTGACACACTGCCCCCGTGGATCGCGTCCGGGTCGCCCTGCTGGGCTGTGGTGTCGTCGGCTCGGAGGTCGCGAGGCTCCTGCTGGCCCAGGCCGACGACCTGGCGGCCCGGGTCGGGGCGCCGCTGGAGCTCGTCGGGATCGCCGTGCGCCGCCCGGACCGGCCGCGCCCCGGCATCGACCCGGCCCTGCTCACCGACGACGCCGAGGGCCTCGTCGCCCGCGCGGACGTCGTCGTCGAGGTCGTGGGCGGCATCGAGCCGGCCCGCAGCCTCATGCACGCGGCCTTCCGCCACGGGGCGGGCGTCGTCACCGCCAACAAGGTGCTGCTCGCCGAGCACGGGCCCGAGCTGTTCGAGGCCGCGAGCGCGGCCGACGTCGACCTCTACTACGAGGCCGCGGTCGCCGGGGCCATCCCGCTCATCCGCCCGCTGCGGGAGTCGCTCGCCGGGGACCGGGTGACCCGCTTCCTCGGCATCGTCAACGGCACCACCAACTACGTGCTCGACCAGATGGACACCACGGGCGCCGGGTTCGGAGACGCCGTCGAGCGCGCGCAGGCCCTGGGCTACGCCGAGGCCGACCCGACCGCCGACGTCGAGGGCTACGACGCTGCGAGCAAGGCCGCCATCCTCGCCAGCCTCGCCTTCCACACCCGTGTGCCCGGCGAGGCCGTCCACCGCGAGGGCATCACCGGGGTGAGCGCCGCGGACGTCGCCGCCGCGGCCCGGATGGGCTGCGTCGTCAAGCTGCTCGCCATCGGCTCGCGCGAGCCCGAGGGCCCCGACGGCCCGGCGGGCGTCACCGTCCGCGTGCACCCGGCGTTCGTCCCCCGCAGCCACCCGCTCGCGGGCGTGCGCGGGCCGTTCAACGCCGTCTTCGTCGAGGCCGAGGCCGCCGGCGAGCTCATGTTCTACGGCCCCGGCGCGGGCGGCACGCCCACCGCGGGCGCCGTGCTCGGCGACGTCGTCGCGGTCGCCCGGCACCGGGTGCACGGCGGGCGCGGACCGGGGGAGTCGGCCTACGCCGACCTGCCGACGCTGCCGCTGTCGCGGGTGCTCACGCGCTACCACGTGCGCCTGGAGGTCGCCGACCGCCCGGGCGTCCTCGCCCGCGTCGCCGACGCCTTCGCCGCGCACGGGGTGTCCATCGAGCAGGTCCGCCAGCAGGCGGTCGGCGAGGACGAGGCCGCCGAGCTCGTCGTGGTCACGCACGTCGCGCCGGACACGGCCCTGTCGGACACCGTGGCCGACCTCGCCGGGCTCGACGTCGTCCTGGACGTCACGTCCGTCATGCGCGTCGAAGGGGAGTGAGCAGCTGATGGCCGCACCGTGGCGGGGAGTCATCCCCGAGTACCGGGACCGTCTGCCGATCGTCGGCGGGCTCGCGCCCGGCGCGCGCGACATCACCCTCGCCGAGGGCGGCACGCCGCTGGTCCGGGCGCAGCGGCTGTCGGAGCGCACCGGCTGCGAGGTGTGGCTCAAGGTCGAGGGCTGCAACCCCACCGGGTCCTTCAAGGACCGCGGCATGACCACCGCCATGACGGTCGCCGTGGCGCAGGGCGCCAGGGCCGTGGTGTGCGCGAGCACCGGCAACACCTCCGCCTCGGCCGCCGCGTACGCCACCGCGGCCGGCATCACGTGCGCCGTGCTCGTGCCCGAGGGCAAGATCGCCATGGGCAAGCTCGCCCAGGCCATCGCCCACGGCGCCACGCTGCTGCAGGTCGACGGCAACTTCGACGAGTGCCTGCGGGTCGCCCGCAAGCTGTCCGAGGCGTTCCCGGTCGAGCTGGTCAACAGCGTCAACCCGGCCCGGATCGAGGGGCAGAAGACCGCCGCGTTCGAGGTCGTCGACATCCTCGGCGACGCCCCGGACATCCACTGCCTGCCCGTCGGCAACGCCGGCAACATCACCGCCTACTGGCGCGGCTACACCGAGTACGCCGAGGACGGCCCGGCCACGCACCGGCCGAGGATGTGGGGCTTCCAGGCGGCCGGGTCCGCCCCGATCGTCCTGGGCCACCCCGTCGACGAGCCCGAGACCATCGCCACCGCCATCCGGATCGGCAACCCCGCGAGCTGGGAGCAGGCCGTCGCGGCGCGTGAGGAGTCCGGCGGGGCCATCCGCTCGGTCACCGACGAGCAGATCCTCGACGCGCACCGCTGGCTGTCCGCGCTCGAGGGCGTCTTCGTCGAGCCGGCCTCCGCCGCCGGTGTCGCCGGCCTGCTCCAGGCCCACGCCGACGGCGAGGTCGAGCCCGGCCAGCGCATCGTCTGCACCGTCACCGGCCACGGTCTCAAGGACCCGCAGTGGGCGCTGCGCACCGCCGACGGCGGCGAGGTCCTGCCCACCCGCGTCGAGGCCGACGTCGTCGAGGTCGCCCGCGCCCTGGGCCTGGGATGACCGCCGGGCACGTCCCCCTGCCGCCGCGCGACGTCCACGTCTCCGTCGCGGCGTCCTCGGCCAACCTCGGTCCCGGCTTCGACGCCGTGGGGCTCGCCCTCGACCTGCGCGACGAGGTCCGGGTGGGCTGCCGCCCGGCGGCCGACCCCGCCGCACCCCGCACGAGCGTCACGGTCACCGGCATGGGCAGCCAGGACGTGCCGACCGACGAGCGGCACCTGGTGGCGCGCTGGGTCCGCGGCGGGCTGGCCGGGCTCGGGGCGGGCGCCGACCTCGTCGACCTGCACCTGGACTGCACCAACGTCGTCCCGCACGGGCGCGGGCTCGGCTCGTCGGCCGCGGCCGTCGTCCAGGGCCTCGCCGCCGCGTGGGCCCTGGTGCACGGCGACGCCGAGGAGGCCGGCGGCCTGTCGCGCTGCGAGTGGCTCGTCGCGACCAGCTCCGCCGCGGAGGGCCACGGCGACAACGCCGCGGCCAGCGTGCTCGGCGGTGCGGTGCTCGCCTGGTCCGACGGGACGACCTACCGGGCCACCCGCCTCGACGTCGCGCCCGACCTGCCGGTCGTCACGTGCGTGCCCGAGGAGGTGCTCATGACCGAGGTCGCGCGCTCGCTGCTGCCGGCCACGGTGCCGCACGCCGACGCCGCGTTCACCGGCGCCCGCACCGGGCTGCTCGTCCAGGCGCTGCGCGGGCGGGCCGAGCTCCTGCTGCCCGCCACCGAGGACCGGATCCACCAGCAGCAGCGCGCCGGCGCCATGCCCCGCAGCCACGCCCTGATGACGCGGCTGCGCGCCGAGGGCGTCGCGGCGTGCGTGTCCGGGGCCGGGCCGTCGGTGCTGTGCCTGGGCGCGCCGCGCGAGCAGGTGGCGTCGCTGGCCGGCGACGGCTGGCTCGTCCGCGGCCACGCCGTCGGTGGGCCGGCCGTGTCGTCCGTCCTGGGGACCACCTCCGGCTGACCCGGCCGGTGCTACCGTTCGGAGCACGGCGGGGGCCCAGCTGGCCCCGATCGACGCCGTCCTGCAGCCCCCGGGGCTCGTCCGCGGAGAAGCCTCCCCGGCGCGCCGACCGGGCTGCCCCACCCCGCGCGGCCCTGTCTGCGGCCCGCGGTCCACCCGAAGGAAGGACCTTCGTGACAGACACCCACGACGTCGTGGCCGCTCCGGCGCCCGGCGCCCCGGCCCCCGCGGGCCTCTCCGGCCTCAAGGTCGCCGAGCTCCAGGCGGTGGCCGCCCGCCTCGGCATCTCCGGGGCCGGACGGCTCCGCAAGGCCGAGCTCCTCGAGGCGGTGCGCCAGCGCACGGGCGGCTCCGGCCCCGCCGCGGACGGCCCGGCCGCCCAGGACAGCACGCCCCCCGCACGCACCGCCCCGCCCAAGTCGGAGG
>NZ_JBBEOI010000245.1 GCF_037860755.1 Aquipuribacter hungaricus
ATCCGACTTGGCGCCTCACAGCGAGCGGTCGCGCGGGCCCACCGGGGCGGGCAGGCGGGTGCTGCCGCGCACGGCGGCGTCGACCGCGGCCGCGCACGCGCGCCCGTCGGCGATCGCCCACACGACGAGGCTGGCGCCGCGGGTGGCGTCCCCGCACGAGAAGACCCCGTCGGCGCTGGTCGACCACCGGTCGTCGACCTCGACGGTGCCCCGCTCGCCGGCGACGCCGACCCCGGCCTCGCCGAGCAGGTCCTCCGCGCCGGTCCCGACGAAGCCGGTGGCCAGCAGCACGAGGTCGGCGGGCAGGTCGCGCTCGGAGCCCTCGACCGCGCGGAACGAGCGCAGGCCGGTCTCGTCGAAGGTGCGCTCGACGGTCCGGACCCGGACGTGGGTGACCCGGCCCTCGTCGTCGCCGACGAAGCAGACGGTCTGGGTCGCCCAGCTCTCGACGACGCCCTCCTCGTGGGCGGGGCCCTTGCGGTGCACGCGGGTCCACTGCGGCCACGGGTTGGAGACGGCGTCGCGGACGACGGGCGGCGTCGGGTTGTGGTCGAGCACCGTGACGGACTCCGCGCCCTGACGGTTGGCCGTGCCGAGGCAGTCCGCCGCGGTGTCGCCGCCTCCGATGACGACCACGTGCTTGCCGCGCGCGGTCACCGGGACGTCGGGGGCCTTGCCGGCGACGTAGCGGTTGGCCTCGGGCAGGTAGTCCATCGCCTGGACGACGCCGTCGAGCTCGCGGCCGGGGACGTCGAGCTCGCGGGGGGCGAGCGCGCCGACGGCGAGGACGACGGCGTCGAACTGCCGGCGCAGGCGCGACACCGGCATGGCCTCGGAGCCGACCTCGACGCCGGTGACGAACCTGGTGCCCTCGGCGCGCATCTGCTCGATGCGCCGGTCGATCGCGCGCTTGGGCATCTTGAAGTCGGGGATGCCGTAGCGCAGCAGCCCGCCAACCTCGTCCGAGCGCTCGTAGACCACGACGGTCCAGCCGACCCGGGTGAGCTGCTGCGCGGCGGCCAGGCCGGCGGGGCCCGAGCCGACGACCGCGGCGGTGTGCGAGGTCATCCGCTCCGGCGGCAGCGGGACGACCCAGCCGGAGTCCCACGCCTTGTCGATGATCGACAGCTCGATCTGCTTGATGCTCACCGGGTCGTCGCTGATCGCCAGCACGCACGCGGCCTCGCACGGCGCCGGGCAGAGCCAGCCCGTGAACTCGGGGAAGTTGTTGGTCGCGTGCAGCCGGTCGATGGCGCGCTGCCAGTCCGCGTCGAGGACGAGCTCGTTCCACTCCGGGATGAGGTTGCCCAGCGGGCAGCCCTGGTGGCAGAACGGGACGCCGCAGCCCATGCAGCGCGAGGCCTGCTGGCGGACGACGTCCTCCTGCTGGCGGGCGTACACGGGGTCGAAGTCGCGCAGGCGCAGCGCTACAGGACGCTTGGGCATGTCCTGGCGGGGCGTCTTGGTGAACCCCCACGGGTCGACGGGCATGGCCAGATCGTACGGCCGCGTCCGGGGCGTGGACACGGGGTCCACGCCCCGGACGGGGTGGGGGCTGATGGCCGACGGGACCTGGGGGCGGGTACGGCTGCGGACCCGGTGGTCGTGGGGGTCCTGACGGCGGCGAGTCGTGCGGTCCCGGTCTGTCCGGTCCGCCGCTGTGCCCGCGCACACCCCCGGCCCGCACCCCAGCGGCACAGCACTCCGGACTGCGACGGTCCTCAGGTCCCAGGCGCGCCAGTCGTGTGCCGCTGGGGACGGCCGAGACCCACCCGGGTCACCTGTGGGCGCAGGTGCGGACCCGATCATGGCCAGGGCCCCCGGAGCGGCGTGTCACGAGGTCCCGCACCACCCGGTCCGCGGCTGTACCCGATACCCCGGCCCAGCCCAGCTCGACAGCGCTCGTCCCCCGCCCCACCCAGCCCGAGCCCCGGCTGAGTCCCCCATCCGAACCCGACCGGCACAAGACTCCGGTCCCGAGCCGGTCGTCAGGACCCTCGCAGCCCAGTCGTGTGCCGCTCGGGAGCTCCGCAACCATGCTTCGCGCTCCCGTAAGGCCCTACCGGAACCGGACCGGCACAAGACTCCGGTCCAGGCCGCTCTTTGAGGACCCTCGCAGCCCGGACGTGTGCCGCTCGGGACCCCCGCGACGCCCCTCAGGACCGCCCGGCCGCGTTCGCCTGGAACGCGTCGCAGACGAACTGCGCGAGCCCCGGGGCCATCGCCTCGTAGGTCGCCGTGAACCTCGGGTCCTCGACGTACATCCGCCCGATGCCCGCGTGCATCTCGGGGCCGCAGTCGTAGAAGCGGCGGCTGATGTGCTGCCGGTGCTCCTCCGCGACCGCACGGGCGGCGTCGCCGTCGGCGGGCTCGCCCGCCTGCAGCAGGGCGACGAAGCGGGCGTTGATGCCGTCGGCCTCGGCCGCGACCTCCGCCCAGTCGGCCTTGGTGTAGCGGGAGGTGCGCTCGCGGGACTGACGCCACGCGTCGGTGTCCCCCCACCGCTCCTCGGCCTCCGCCGCGTACTCCTCCTCGTTCTCGACCCACGTGCTGCCGAACAGCTCGCGCTTCTCGGCCTGGGTCAGCTCGGTCCCGCTCATCGTCGCCTCCATCTCGGTCTCCAGCGCCGCCCGCACCTGCTGCAGGCGGTCGATGCGGTCGGTGACCCGCGCGAGCTGCTCCCGGACCAGCCGGGCGCGGTCGTCGGGGTCACCGTCGAGGAGGGCGGCGACGTCGTCCAGGGCGAAGCCGAGCTCGCGGTGCACGAGCACGTGCCGCAGCCGGTCCAGGTCGGCGCCGGTGTAGACGCGGTAGCCCGCGTCCGTGCGGCCGCTGGGCACCACGAGCCCGAGGGCGTCGTAGTGGTGCAGCGCCCGCACGGTCGTCCCGACGGCCTCCGCCGCCGGCCCCACCGTCCACGTCTGCTGTGCCCGCTCGACCACCGCTGTCCTCCTCATGGACCGAGCGTGCGGGCTCACGCGGCGTCAGGGTCAAGCCCGGCGATCAGACCTTCTTGCGCGAGCGGCCCGCCGGCTTCACGTCCTCGACCGGTGCCGGCGCGGCCTTGACCACCGGGTCGTACCAGTGGAGCCCGCCCGACAGCAGCCGCGCCGCCTCGTTGGGGCCGTTGGTGCCCGGGCTGTACGGGTAGACGGGGATGCTCGCGCCGATCAGCTGCTCGACCACGCGCCACGCCTCCTCGACCGTGTCCTGACGGGCGAAGCGGCGCGGGTCCCCGTCGAGGATGTCGTCGAGCAGGCGCTCGTAGGCGTCGTCGGACTCCCCCAGGCTGGTCTCGAAGTCGACGTCGAGCGAGATCGGCTTGGTCGCGAAGGTGCGCCCGGGGCGCTTGCCCTCGATGGACACCGACACCCCGCCGTCGCCGCCGAGGCGGAACCGGATGAGGTTGGGGTGCGGCCGGGGCGCCGCCTCGCCGGCGAACAGCAGGGTCGGCGTCGGCTTGAGCTCGATGACCGCCTCGAGCGAGGTGGACGCCATGAGCTTGCCGGTGCGGACGAACCACGGGACGCCGGACCAGCGCCAGGAGTCGATCTCCAGCCGCATCGCCGCGAAGGTCTCGACCTGGGAGTCCCTGGCCACGCCCGGCTCGTCGAGGTAGCCGTCGAACTGGCCGAGGACGACGTCGTCGGGCGTCACGGCGCGCGTGGCGCGGAGCACCTTGACCTTCTCGTCGCGCAGCGCGTCGGCCCCGCCGCCGGCCGGGGGCTCCATCGCCAGCACGCACATGATCTGCAGCAGGTGGTTCTGCACGACGTCGCGGACGGCCCCGACGGAGTCGTAGAACGCCCCGCGGCCGGCGACGCCGAAGCTCTCGGCCATCGTGATCTGCACGCTGGCGACCTTGTCGCGGTTCCACACCGGCTCGAACAGGCTGTTGGCGAACCGGAAGGTCAGCAGGTTCTCGACCGTCTCCTTGCCGAGGAAGTGGTCGATCCGGAAGACCTGGCTCTCGTCGAACACCCGCGCGATGGTGGCGTTGAGCTCCCGCGCGCTGGCCAGGTCCCGTCCGAACGGCTTCTCGACGATGATCCGGGCGCCGTGGGCGAGCGAGTGCTCCTCGAGCTCGGAGACCACCGACGGGAACAGGGACGGCGGGATCGCCAGGTAGTGCGCCGGCGCCTGCGCCCCGACCGCGCCGAGCCGCTTGGACAGCTCGGCGTAGGTGGTGTCGAGCAGGTAGTCGCCCTTGACGTACTGCAGCCGGGCGCACAGCGCGTCGACCGTCGCCGGGTCTGCGCCGTGGCGGACGTGCGCGGCCAGGGACTCCCGCGCCCGCTCACGCAGCGTGCTGTCGTCGCCCTCGCTCAGGGCGACGCCGATGACCGGCATGTCCAGGCGGCCCTTGTGCTCCAGCTCGTACAGGGCCGGGAAGAGCTTCTTGAACGCGAGGTCGCCCGTCGCGCCGAACAGGACGAGGGCGTCGCTGCGAGTCATGCGCCTACCTCACCACGGTCGGGCGAACGAGTCTCGCCGGAGCGTCACGACGGCTGCCCGATCGGGTGGTAGGCCGCCCGCGGCGTCCACCGCCGCCGCCCGGAGGCCGATGCAGACCTCGACCCGGGAGCGGCGACGCTCCCGCAACCCATGGACGGGGAGACGACGGTGCGCACCACGAGGACCAGCAGGACGGCACGGCCAGCCAGGCCCAGGAGGGGACGGGCGGCCGCCGCCGTGTCGACCGCGGCGCTCGCCGCGGCCGTCGTGTCGGCGCTCGTCACGGGACAGACCGCGACCGGTGCGCCCGCTGTCGTCCCGCTGCAGGCCCGCGCCGCGGACACCGCCCACCCGGCCGACGCCCGCCGCGGGTCCGACGACGTGCACGACACGTCGCAGGGCACGGCGCACGCTCCGGCACCCGCCGAGACCACAGCCTCGGGCACGCCGCGGGCCACGGACGGAGCAGCCGCCGTCGCGATCGACGCCGCCTCCCACGCGAGCCCTCGCGGTGGCGGCCACGACGAGCGCGCCGGAGACCCGGGCGCCGCAGGCGACACCGACGCCGTCCCCGCCTCGTACGATCCCGCAGACCCGCACACCTCCCCGTCCGCCCCCGCGCCGGCCGTCGCCGCGCCGTCGGCCCCCGCGCCGGCCGCACCCGCGACGGACAC
>NZ_JBBEOI010000246.1 GCF_037860755.1 Aquipuribacter hungaricus
GCCACGGCGTCAGGTCCCGGCGCGGCTTCGGGCGAGCACCCGAGCGCGCGGCCCGCCCCCGCGGCCGCCGGCGGGGTGTCGGCGCTCGCCCTGCTGGGCGTCGTGCTGCTCGGCTACGTAACCGTCGAGGGCGGCGTTGCCGGGTGGGAGACGACGCACCTGCTCGCCACCACGGCCAGCACCGAGGAGGACGCCGCCCGCGCGGTGGCGCTGTTCTGGGGCGGGCTCACGCTCGGCCGGCTGCTCGCCGCGCCCCTGGCCGCGCGGCTGCACCCGCGCCACCTCGTCCTCGGGTCCCTGGCGGCCGGGACGGCTGGCCTCCTCCTCGCCGCAGCGCCCGGGGCCGCGGTCGCGGGGTACGCGCTCACCGGGCTCGTCGTCGCGCCGGTGTTCCCGGCCGTCGTCGCGTGGCACGCGCGCAGCTTCCCCGACGGGCACGGCCTGACCGCGCTGTTCGCCGCCGGGCTGGCCGGACCGGTGCTCACCGCGCCGCTCATCGGCGCGATGGTCGGCTCGCGCGGCGCGGACGTCGTCCCCTGGACCCTGGCCGGCCTGGCCGGGCTCACCACGCTCGTGGTCGTGACGACCCGGGGCTCGCGCGCGCTGCGGTGACGCCGACGGCGTCGTCGCGGGCTGAAAGAGATCAACGTCCACCATAGAGGGGGTACTTGCACGGCTGTAACTACCAGATGTAGTGTCCTTGGCGCAGCAGGTTCACCTCCCCAGCCAGGGGCGGTGTCGCAAGAGGGAACCCGGTGAGAGTCCGGGACTGCCCCGCAGCGGTGAACGGGAACGACAGCCGTCATGAGCACTGGGTCCGCGGACCTGGGAAGCGACGGCCGGTAGGTGGGCGCCCCGGCGCCCGTGCCCGTGAGTCCGAAGACCTGCCCGCTGCACCGCGCGCACCCGTGCGCGGTTCGTCCGGTGCCCCGTGGGAGGGCGACGACGGCCAGGTGACGTCGGCGGCCCCCGGGCCGCCCGGACGTCGCCCGACCATGCGGCTCCTCCCCCGTGCACCGGCGCCACCAGGCACCACGTGGAGGACGTGCATGGACATCACCGTCGTCAAGCGGGACGGCTCGGTCGAGCCCTATGACGGGTACAAGATCGCGCAGGCCATCGAGGACGCGAGCCGGGGGCTGGACCCCGAGGTCGTCCGCACCACCCAGCTGCTCGCCGAGCTGGAGATCACGCTGTTCGACCGGATCACCAGCCAGCAGCTGGACGAGTCGGTCATCCAGGTCGCCGTGCAGAACGTCAAGGACGACCCCGGCTACGACGTCGTCGCCGCCCGGCTGCTGCTCAAGACCCTCTACAAGCGCGTGCTCGGGGACTACGACGGTCCCGACGAGCTCCGCGCGCTGCACCGTCGCCGTTTCGGCGACCACGTCCGCGGCCTCGTCGCCGCCGGGCTGCTGGACACCCGGCTGGGTGAGCTGTTCGACCTCGACCGGCTCGCCGCCGCCGTGGACCCCGCCCGGGACGACCTGCTCCGCTACGTCGGGGTCGTCACCCTCACCAACCGCTACGCCGTGCACGACCTGGACCGGCAGGCCCTCGAGGTGCCCCAGTACGTGTGGATGCGCGCCGCCATGGGCCTCAGCCTCCTGGCCCCGGACCCGACGGCCAGCGCGCTGGAGTACTACGCGTCGGTCTCGCGGCTGCACTACCTGCCGGCCGGTTCGACGCTGGTCAACGTCGGCACCCCCGTCGCCCAGCTGTCCAACTGCTTCGTCATGCAGATGGACGACGACATCGACCACATCGCCCGGTCCGTCCGCGACGTCATGTGGCTCACCAAGGGCACCGGCGGCATCGGCCTGTCGGTCACCAAGCTCCGGGCGGAGGGCTCGCCCATCCGCAGCAACAACACCGCCTCGACGGGCCCGGTCCCGTTCATGCACACCATCGACTCCACGCTGCGGGCCGTGTCGCGGGGCGGCAAGAAGTTCGGGGCCCTGTGCTTCTACATGGAGAACTGGCACCTGGACTTCCCGCAGTTCCTCGACCTGCGGCAGAGCTCCGGCGACCCGTACCGGCGCACCCGGACCGCCAACACGGCGGTGTGGATCTCGGACGAGTTCATGCGCCGCGTCGAGGCCGACGAGCCCTGGTACCTGTTCGACCCCGCCGAGACGCCCGACCTCGTCGAGCTCACCGGGGCCGCGTTCGGCGCCCGGTACGCGGAGTACGTCGCCATGGCCGAGGCGGGGCAGCTGCGCGCGCACGCCACGGTGGGGGCCAGGGAGCAGCTGCGGGCGATCCTCACCAGCCTGCAGACCACGTCCCACCCCTGGCTGACGTGGAAGGACACCGTCAACACCCGCGCCCTCAACGACAACACCGGCACGATCCACCTGTCCAACCTCTGCACCGAGATCACGCTGCCGCAGGACCGCGACGAGACCTCGGTCTGCAACCTCGCCTCGGTCAACCTCGCCCACCACCTCCGCGCGGACGTCGGCGAGCTCGACTGGGACCTGCTGCGCACCACGGTGCGGCGGGCGGTGCGCCACCTCGACGACCTCGTCGACGTCACCCGCTCCTCCGTCCCCGAGGCCGACCGGTCCAACGAGCGCAACCGGGCCGTGGGCCTGGGGATGATGGGCTTCACCGACCTCGTCGAGCAGCTCGGGCTGTCCTACGAGAGCGAGGAGGCCTACGAGCTCGTCGACCGGGTGACGGAGTTCGTCAGCTTCCACGCCATCTCCGCCAGCGCGGACCTGGCGGCCGAGCGCGGGGCCTACCCCGCCTTCGCCGGGTCCGGCTGGAGCCGCGGCCTGCTGCCGGTCGACACCCTGGACGTGCTCGCCGCCGACCGCGGCGTGCCCGTCGACGTCGACCGCACCCGCCGCCAGGACTGGGAGTCCCTGCGCCGGCGCACCCGCGCCGGCATGCGCAACGCCACCGTGATGGCCATCGCCCCCACCGCGTCCATCGGGCTCGTCGCCGGGACCACGCCCGGTCTCGACCCGCAGTTCACCCAGCTGTTCGCCCGGTCGACCAGCTCGGGCAAGTTCCTCGAGGTCAACCGCAACCTCGTGGCCGCGCTCAAGGAGCGCGGGCTGTGGGAGCAGGTGCGGGAGCCCCTGCTGGCCGCCCGCGGCGACCTGTCGCAGGTGCCCGGTGTGCCGGCGGACCTGCAGCGCGTCTACCGGACGTCGTTCCAGCTGTCGCCGTACGCGTTCCTCGAGGTCGCGGCCCGCGCGCAGAAGTGGGTCGACCAGGCCATCAGCCGGAACATGTACCTGTCCAGCCGCGACGTCGGCGAGATGGTCGACGTCTACACCGCCGCGTGGCGCCGGGGCGTCAAGACGACCTACTACCTGCACATGCTTCCGCGGCACAACGCCGAGCAGAGCACCGTGCGGGTGAACAAGGCGGAGGAGCCGGTGGCCGCCGGGGCCGGGTCGCGCGGTCCTGCGCCGGCCGTGGTCGCGGCGGGTGCGCCGAGGCGACGCGGGTTCGGCGGGGTCTCGGCCCCGCCCCCGACGGCGGGCGCACCACAGGCACCGGCCGGCCCGTCCGAGACCCCCGTGACGGGCGCGGGCACGGGCGTGATGGCGGTCGCCGCGGCCGTCGACACCTGCCCGGTGGACCCGCAGGAGCGCCTGGACTGCGAGGCCTGCCAGTGAGCATCCTCGGGACCGGCATCACGGAGGGCCTGCTCCTCAAGCCCGTCCGCTACCAGTGGGCGGCCGACCTCTACGACCAGGCCGTGGCCAACACCTGGTTCCCCCACGAGGTCCAGCTCGGCGAGGACCTGGCGGACTTCCGGCGCATGAGCGAGGAGGAGCGGCACGCGCTCACCTTCCTCATGAGCTACTTCAACCCCAACGAGCTGCTGGTCAACAAGGCCCTGGCCTTCGGGGTGTACCCCTACGTCGCCGCGGCCGAGGCGCACCTGTACCTGGCCAAGCAGATGTGGGAGGAGGCCAACCACGTCATGGCCTTCGAGTACGTCCTGGAGACCTTCCCCATCAACCGCGAGAAGGCCTACGCCGCGCACGTCGACGTCCCGTCCATGGCCGCCAAGGAGGAGTTCGAGGTCCGCTACGTCCGGCGGATGGCCGAGCAGACCGTGGACATCACCACCGTGGAGGGCAAGAAGGACTTCGTCCGCAACCTCGTCGCCTACAACGTGGTGCTCGAGGGGATCTGGTTCTACTCCGGCTTCATGGTCGCGCTGTCGTTCCGGCAGCGGAACCTGCTGCGCAACTTCGGCGCCCTGATCGACTGGGTGGTGCGCGACGAGAGCCTGCACCTGAAGTTCGGCATCAACCTCGTGCTCACCGTGCTGGAGGAGAACCCGGAGCTGCAGACGGCCGAGTTCGCCGACGAGATCCGGCAGATGGTCCTGGACGCCGTGGCCCTGGAGGAGGCCTACAACCGGGACCTGCTCCCCCACGGCATCCTCGGGATGAACGCCGACTACATCAACAGCTACGTCCGGTACCTGGCCGACCGACGCCTCGAGGAGCTCGGGTTCGAGGCGCACTACGGCGACACCAACCCGGCGCGGTGGATGGCGACGGCGAACGACACCCTGCAGCTGGTCAACTTCTTTGAGTCCATCAACACCAGCTACGAGGTGGACGCCCGGGCCGGCTCGTGACGGCGGCGGTCGCGGTGACCGTCCTCGGGGTCCTGGCGTGGGTCGGGGGGCGGCGGTGCGGACGCGACGCCGGTCACCTGACGACGGTCGCCGAGGTCCGGCGGCTGGCGGGCCCGGTGCCCGCCAACGCTGCCCTGCTCGCCGTGGGGCACGGGGTCGCGGCGGTGCTGGCGCTGGCCCTCGCCGCGGCCCTGCGGCCGGGGCAGGTCGACCCGTCCCTCCCCACGGCGGCAACCACCGCGGCAGCTCCGGCGGCGGTCCCGGCGGCGCTCGCCGTGGCCCTGGTGGTCGCGATCGCTGTGCGGGTCGACCGTCGACGGGCACCCGGCGCGGCGGTCACCGTTGCGCCGGGGCCGGTGCTAGGGCTGGTCGCGGAGGTCCGGTCCCGGGGCGGCCGCTCGGGACCGGCGCTCGGGTGGCGGCAGGTGGTCGGGATCGGGGTCGTGCTGGGGCTCCCCGCCGCGGCGCCGGTGCTGGCCGCCGCCCTGGTGCTGCCGGGGC
>NZ_JBBEOI010000247.1 GCF_037860755.1 Aquipuribacter hungaricus
CTGCGCCGGGGACGACGGCGGGGTCAGGCCCCGGGACCTCGGGGCCGGCGTCGAGGTCGGCGCGGGGCCCGAGACCGTCGGCGGGGTCAGCCCGCGCGCCCTCGTCGCTGCCGGCGGCGTCGGGGCCGGCGCAGGGACGGTCGAGGTCGCCGGGGGTGGCGTCGGGGCCTGCGCGGCGGCCACCGCGGGCCGTCGGCGACGGAGCCACGGAAGGTCCTCGCGCACGCGGGTCCGGTCGGTCACGTGCGGTTCACAGGGTGATGCCGTGGTCGGCCGCCATGCCGACCATGCCGTCGTCGTAGCCCTGCCCGACCACGCGGAACTTCCAGTCCCCGCGGTGGCGGTAGAGCTCGCACAGGACGACCCCGGTCTCGGGCCCGAACCCGGGGACGAGGTTCTCCGAGCGCACGAGCTCGGCGTCGTCCTCCTGCTGCAGCACCCGCACCGTCGCCTCCCGCAGCTGGGACAGGGTCCGCCGCTGGGCGGTGCCGCCGTTGACGTAGGCGACGAACACCACCCGCCGGACGTCCTCGGGGACCCGGTCCAGGTCGACCTCGACCTGCTCCTCGGGTCCTGGCGCGGCGGAGCGGACGTCGAGCCGGACGACGCTGCGCCCCGCGTCGGCGAGCTGGTTGAAGAACACGAAGTGGTCGTCGCCCAGCGCGCGGCCGCCCTCGTCGCAGAGGATCGCGGCGACCACGAGCGAGCGGGCGAGCACCTCCTCGGACGTGGCCAGCCGGACGGCGACGACGACCCGCGTCAGCCCCGGGATCTCCTTGGTGAGGGCGACGTTGGTGCCCCGGCGCATGGTCCTCACGACAGGTCCAGGTCGGAGGCGGTGAACTTGGTCCGGAGGAACCGGCCCTGGGTGCTCAGTGCGTCGACGTCCTGGGCGCGGACGGCGGTGAGCGTCGAGCTCGCCGCGGTGTGCAGGGCGGCGACCTGCTCGTGCAGGGAGTCGCGGGGGCTCGGCGACCCGGACCGGGCGGTGTCGAGGAGGGCCTCGTCGACGGCCAGGTACCGCTTCAGCGTCGTGGGCAGGTAGTCCTCGAGCACCGCGCGGACCGAGACGAGGGCGTGCACGTCGAGCGGGCGCACGGCGGTCGTGGCGACGACGGCGCGCATGACGTCGGTGAGCGACCGGACGTCGACGACGACCGCCGTGGGCAGGCGCCCGGCGTTGCGGTCGACGAACTCGTCGGTCTGCGCGCAGAGCCTCACCAGTGCCTCCGGGGTGTCACCGGGGTCGACCCGGTCGGTGCCGCCGGGCCCGCCGGCCCGGTCCGCGGCCGGCGGTGGCGGGTCCGGCTGCAGCGCTCGTCGGAACCAGCCCACCGGGTGTCAGCCGCTCTGCTCCGTCGCCCGGACGCGGTCCAGGTAGGGCCGGGCGCGCTGGATCTGGCCCTCGAGCGCCGTGACCGTCTGCGCCATGCTCTCGGTCGCCTGGCCCCGGAAGGTGTCGATGGCGTCCATGGTGGCGAACACGTTGTCGAAGGCGGCCTGGAGCTTCTCCACGTCCACGGTCGACCGGGCGGCCTGCTGGTTGATGGCGGTGCCCTGCTGGCGCAGCTGCTGCGACGTGGACTCGATGAGCGAGGACGTCACGGTGTTGAGCGCGGTGATCTGGTCCAGGACGAGCTTCTGCCGGGCGAGCGCCTGGGACACGATGACGGCGGTCCGCAGCGCGGAGACGGTCGTGGTCTGTGCCCGGTCGACGCCCTTGATGAGCTCGATGTTGTTGCGGCGGACCAGGTCCAGCGCCAGGTAGCCCTGGACGTTGACGGCCATCTGGACCATGAGGTCCTCGCGGCGCTGGCGCACCGGGAAGAGCGCGTCCGAGCGCAGGGCGGTGGCCGTCTCGCTGCGCCCGGCGGCCTCCTCGCGCGCGATGGCCTCCTCGATCTGCGCGTCCAGGGCGCGGGCCAGCTGCTCGTACTCGGCGAGCTTGCCCATGACCTCCCACATCGTGACCTTCTCGGTCTCGATGGCCGCGTTGTCCTTGCGGAGGTCGTCCTGGCCGGACTCCAGCGCCCGGATGATGTCATTGAGCTGGGACTGCGCCGAGGCATACCGCTGGAAGTAGCTGTCGATGCGGTTGCCCCCCGGCACCCACTTGAGGATCTTCCGCGCGCCGGTGAGGTCGGCGCGGTGCGGGTCGAGGTCCGTGACGGTCCGGCGCAGGTCGGACAGGGTCCCGGCGACCCGGGTCTGGGCGTCGCCGCCCCTGGAGCCGAGCGCCGCGGCGGGCCGCTCGAGCATCCGGTTGGACACCGCGGCGGCCGCCCGCATCTCGGCGTCGCCCATGCTCGTCACGGCGGAGACCTTGTCCGCGAAGTCCGGCGAGCGGTGGTCGATCGCCATGAGCTCCTGGACGAACGCGACCGCGGTGGAGCGGATCTGCTCCTGGGCGGCGGCGTCGACGGGCACGGACCCCGCCGCGGCCTCCGGCTCGACCACGGCCACGGGTGCGGGCGGCGCGAGGACGAGGCCCTGCCCCGGCGGGCTCGCAACGGCGTCGGTCATCGTCGTCCTCCAGTCCGGACGGCCCCCTCGGCCCCCCGGCCGTCACGCTATCGCGCGGGCACCGCCGTCGTGGCCCGGACCTGGGCGAGCAGCCAGAGCGCGACGTCCTCCCCGCCGAGGACCCCGGCGCGGGCGGTGGTCGTCACGCCCGGGGCCTCCCAGCCGGACGCCGTCAGCTCGCCGTGCGGCGGCTTGACGGCCCGGTCCGCGGCCTCGAGCAGGTCCGCGTCCAGGAGCGAGTCGCCGGCGGCCAGGACCAGGCGCGACCCCAGCCGGTCCGCGAGCTCGCGCACGGCGGCGGACTTGGTGAGCGTGGCGGGGACGGCGTAGACCTTGCGGCCCTGCACCGACACCCGCCAGCCCCGGGCCGCGGCCCACGCGACGAGCGCCGGCACGACGTCGGAGGGCAGCAGGTCCGGCCGGACGA
The DNA here is from genome assembly GCF_037860755.1 of Aquipuribacter hungaricus. Lineage (NCBI taxonomy): Bacteria > Bacillati > Actinomycetota > Actinomycetes > Micrococcales > Intrasporangiaceae > Aquipuribacter > Aquipuribacter hungaricus. The sequence continues at coordinate 2,951 of NZ_JBBEOI010000247.1, forward strand.
CGGCGTAGCAGAACAGGTCGTCGGCCACCCGGAGCGCGCTCGTCCAGGCGGGGTCGAGCACCGCGGCCAGGTGCGCGTGCACCTGCGCCAGGCTCTCGCCCTGCGCCGCCCCCTCCGCCACCCGCCGCGCCCACCCGGCGTCGGGCTCGCCGTCCACGAGCAGGTGCCCCCCGTTGGCGGCGACGGCCCAGCGGGACGCCCCCGGCAGACGGACCCGGGCCAGCTGCGCCCGGGTCCGCGTGGTGACCGGCACGAGCACGGCCTCGCGCCCGAGCGCCTCGACCGCCTCGACGGCGGTCTCCGTCATGAACGACGCGGGCTCGTCGAGGTAGGTCTCCACGCAGCGCAGCACCGCCGTGCTGCCCGGGGGCAGCATGCTGGCGGCCCGGCTGTAGACCAGCGTCCGGTCCAGGTCGCTGGCCACGAGCACGCCGCTCACCCCTCCCCCCGCGTGCCGACGGACTGCGGCGAGATGAGCCCGATGCAGCTGTAGGGCAGGCCGGGGACCTCCTCGACCGGGACGCCGCGGTCGGCGGCGAGGTACAGCACGTGCTCCAGGTCGGCGGCCGCGCCGGGACGGACGAGCACCTTCCAGGGGACCCGCCGCAGCAGGACCCGGGTGGTCTCCCCCACCCCGGGCTTGACGAGGTTGACGTCCTGCATGCCGTGCGCGCGCCCGACAGCCTCCACCGCCCGCCAGCCCTCGAACGTGGGCGTGCGGTCGCCCGCGCGCACCGCCGCCACGTCGGCGGCGACCCCGCCGGCCACCTCGTCGAAGCAGGCGACGACGGTGTCGACGAACACCGTGGACACGTCCTGCGGGGCGAGCGCGGCGTAGTGCTTGGCGCCGTGGAAGCCGCCCGGGCGCAGGTACGCGTCGTTGAGCACGGTGCGGGACACCAGCCCGGACACGGTGGAGTTGAGGCAGGCCGACGGGACGAGGAAGTCGTCACGGGTGCCGAAGGTCGTCACGCAGCGGCCCGGGTCGGCGAGGACGACCAGGTCGGGGTCGAAGCCCTCGCCCGGGGCGAGCCCGCGCGAGACGCTGTAGGCCTCGACCGCGGCCCGCAGCTCCCGGACGATCGCGCCCTTGCCGGTCCAGCCGTCGACGAAGACCACCTGGCGGGGGTCGTGGTGGGCGCGCAGGTGGTCCAGCGCCACCTCGTCGACGCCGCGGCCCCGGACGATGCTCAGCGCGTAGTGGGGAAGGTCGAGGCCGTGGCGCAGCGCCGCCCAGCGGCGCAGCAGGATGCCGACGGGCGTGCCGGCCCGGGCGAGGGAGGCCAGCACGACGTCCTCGCCGCGCTCGGCGAGGACGAGCTCCGCGACCACGGCGACCGCGCGGGCCACCCGGGCCGCGGACGTGGCGAGCGAGCGCGCGAACAGCTGCTGGTAGCCCGCGTCGGGCTGGTACTCCACCGGCAGGGACTCCGCGTAGTGGGCGGTCCCGGCCTGGACGGCCGCCTCGCGGTGCGCGGTGGGGGCCTCGAGCGCCACGTGCGACAGGTCCTCCAGCAGCCAGCCGACGTCCTCCGCGGCGTAGGAGCCGAACGCCGGTCCGCGCAGCACGGTCCCGGGCGGCTGACGCACCGTGGCCGTCGCCGCGGGCGGGTCGGTGGGCAGACGGACGAGGACGACCGTGCCGGCGGCACCGGCGAGGCGGTCGAGCAGCCCGCCGGGGGCCCGCAGCTCGTCGGTGTCCCCCGCCTCGTCGGTGACCAGGACGAGGACGTCGGCCGTGCCGCGCTGCCGGCCCGGACCGGCAGCCGGGCCGTCGTCGGCGACCCGGGTGGTGAGGTTGTACGCCCAGCGCGGCCCCGGCTCGGCGAGCGGGGCGTCGTGGGAGGAGAAGGCGAGCGAGCCCCGCACCGCGTAGCCCGGGTCGGGCAGCACCGCGACCGGCGAGCGCGTCGTCGTGGACGTGAGCACGGCGGCCGTGCCGTCGCCGGCGGCGCGCAGGGCGGCGCGCAGGTGCCACGCCACCCGCGCCGGTGCCGCCATGAGCTCCTCGTCGCCGAGGACGACGACGCGGCCGGCGCCGTCGGGGCGAGCCGTCCGCAGCGCGTCGGAGACGGTGGCCGCGACGGTCCGGGCGGCGTCGTCGAAGGCCGCCGCGGCGCCCGGGAGCAGGCCGTGCCGTGAAGTCGGA
>NZ_JBBEOI010000248.1 GCF_037860755.1 Aquipuribacter hungaricus
CGCCCGGCGCCGGCGCGAGGTGTCCCGCCGCGGCGACGCGGACGGTGCGCTCACCCGCGCGCAGGCTCAGCTGGACCAGGCGCTGGCGCTCGAGCGCGACGCGCTGGCCGGCCGCCAGGACGACGACGCCCGCTTCGACGAGACCCGGCTGGCCTCGCTGCCGCGCTCGACGAGCCGGGCGGTGCAGGAGCTCGCCGACTACGCCTGGAGCTCCCCCGAGGCGCAGGAGCTCTACCAGGGCATCCTCGACGGGCTGCAGCAGGAGGTCCTCGACCACCAGTTCGACGGCATCTCCGACGCCCTGCGCCAGATGGCCGAGGGCGGCGGGCAGGAGTCGTCGGAGGCGCTGCAGAAGATGCTCGGCGACCTCGACGACCTGCTCGAGGCCCACGCCCGCGGCGAGGACACCACCGAGCAGTTCGAGCAGTTCATGGCCGAGCACGGCGACCTGGTGCCGGGCGAGCCCAAGGACACCGACGAGCTCGTCGACGCCCTGGCCCGGCGCAGCGCGGAGGCCCAGCGGCTCCTGCAGTCGATGAGCCCGCAGCAGCGCGCCGAGCTCGCCGCGCTCACCGAGGCCGCCCTGGGCCGCGACCCCGGTCTCGCCGAGGCGATGGCGCGGCTGTCGCAGCGGCTGCGCGAGGCCCGGCCGGAGGCGTTCCAGCGCGGGCCCGGCCGCGGCGGCCTGTCGGGCGAGGAGCCGCTCGGCTACGGCGAGGCCGCGAGCGCCCTGGGCGAGCTCGCCGACCTCGACGACCTGCTGGACTCCCTGGGCCAGGAGCACCCCGGCGCCACCCTCGACGACGTCGACGTCGAGCAGGTGGAGCGGGCGCTGGGCCGCAGCGCGGCGCAGGAGGTGGCCGCGCTGAAGGAGCTGGAGCGGCAGCTGCGCGAGCAGGGCTGGGTGACCGGTCCCGCCGAGGAGGCCCGCCTCAGCCCCAAGGCCATGCGGCGGCTCGGCCAGTCCGCGCTGCGGGCGATCGCCCAGCGGCTCACCGGCCGCGGCCGGGGCGAGCACGACGACCCGCGCGCCGGCTCGTCCGGGGAGCCGACCGGCGCCTGGCGGGAGTGGCGCTTCGGCGACGAGCAGCCGCTCGACGTGGTGCGGACCGTGCAGAACGCGGTCCTGCGCAGCGCCCAGCAGCCGGGCGGGCGCAGCGGCGGCGCGGTGCGTCTCGCCGTGGAGGACATGGCCGTCGTGGAGACCGAGGACCGCAGCCGCGCGGCCGTCGCGCTGTGCGTCGACCTGTCCTTCTCCATGGTCAGCGAGGGGCGCTGGGCTCCGATGAAGCGGACGGCGCTGGCGCTGCAGCACCTCGTCAGCAGCCGCTACGCCCACGACTCGCTGCAGGTCATCGGCTTCGACCGGCACGCCCGCCCCATGACGACCACCGAGCTCGCGCACGTGGAGCCGGAGTACGTCCAGGGGACCAACCTCGCCCACGCGCTGGCCCTGGCCCGCGAGCACGTCTCGCGCCACCCCGACGCCACCCCCGTCGTCCTCGTCGTCACCGACGGCGAGCCGACCGCGCACAACGAGACGTGGACGATGCCCGACGGCTCGGTCGAGGTCGAGGCCGTGTTCGACTGGCCGCCCCGGCCGGAGACGGTGCAGGCGACGGTGCGCGAGGTGGACGCCCTCACGCGGATGCGGGTGCCGATCGACGTGGTCATGCTCGGCGAGGACCCGGGCCTGGTCCGCTTCGTCGACGCGATCGCCCGCCGCAACGGCGGACGGGTGCTGTCGGCGGACCCGGACCGGCTCGGCGGCGCGGTGGTCGCGGACTACCTGCGGGCCCGTCGCGGCTGACCCTCGGCGCGACCGGGCTCAGGTAAGACCCGGTCGCTCTGCGTGACACCCGACCGCTGCATGGGTGCTGTCGCCGGGTCGTGGACGCCCGATGGTCACGGAGGGTCATCCGGGACGCGCGCGCGAGCCTAGCCTCGGGGTGCCCGGGTACCCGCCCGGCACCGTCTGGACGAGGACCGCATGACGCACCTGCAGGTACGACAGACCCGCCCGCGGCGGCAGACGGCGACGTTCGTCGTGATCGTCGCCCTGGTCCTCGTGGCGGCGGTCGTCGCGTCCCTGGCGCTGGCCGCCGACGTCACCGTGCGCGCCCGCTACGACTCGCGGATCGAGCGCTTCGACGACCCCGCCGCCGCCCTGTCCGAGGCGTCGCGGCCCGCGCCGGTGCCCGGCGAGGCCCGCACGTACCTGCTGCTCGGCAGCGACAGCCGCGTCTCGGCCGGCGACGCCTCGCAGTGGGCTGCCGGCGCCCAGCGCACCGACGCGATCATGCTCGTCCACCTGCCCGCCGACCGGTCCGGGCTGTACGTCATGTCGATCCCCCGCGACAGCTGGGTCGACGTCCCCGGGCACGGCCGGGCCAAGATCAACGCCGCGTTCTCCTGGGGCGGCCCGGCGCTGCTCGTGCAGACCGTCGAGCAGCTGACCGGCCTGCGCGTCGACCACGTCGGCGTCGTGGACTTCGAGGGCTTCGTCGCCATGACCGACGCGCTGGGCGGGGTCGAGGTCACCGTCCCGGAGGCCACGCAGGACGCCCGCGCGTCGTTCCCCGCCGGGACGTCGACCATGGACGGCGAGCAGGCGCTGGACTACGTGCGGCAGCGGTACGGCCTGGACGACGGGGACCTGGACCGCGTCAGGCGTCACCAGAACTGGGTCCGGGCCGTGCTGCGGGGGGCGCTGTCCCGCGACACCCTGACCGACCCCCGGCAGCTCGACGCGTTCCTGCTGGCGACGACGTCGGCGGTGGCGCTGGACTCCTCCTTCGGCGTGGCCGACCTGCGCGACCTGGCGCTCGAGCTGCGCGGCCTGCGCTCCGAGGACGTCGACTTCCTCACCGTCCCGGTCGCCGGCACGGGCCGCAGCGAGGACGGGCAGTCGGTCGTCCTGCTCGACCACCCCGCCGCCGACGGGCTGTGGCAGGCGGTGCGCGACGGGACCCTGCCCGCCTGGACCGCCACGGCCGACGCCGACCTGCTCGGCAGCACCGTCGACTGACGCGCGGGTCCCGCCGCCCGCCCGCGGTGCGTGGTAAGCCTGCGCATGGCAGACGCGAGCCCACGCCCCGACCGCACGCCGGACCGCGACGACGAGGCCACCCCGATGAGACGGGTGCTGGGCTACCGGCTCCTGCTCGTCCTCATCGTCGGGGACATCCTGGGCGCCGGGATCTACACCCTGTCCGGCGTGGTCGCCGGCGAGATCGGCGGCGCGCTGTGGCTGCCGTTCCTCGTCGCGTTCGTGCTGGCCGCGCTCACCGCCTGCTCCTACGCCGAGCTGGTGGGGCGGTACCCGCAGGCCGCCGGCGCCGCGCTGTACGTGCAGCAGGCCGTCAAGATCCCGCTGCTCACCTTCATGGTGGCCTTCGCCGTCGTGCTGTCCGGCATCACGTCCGCGGCCACCGCGTCGCGGGCGATCGGCGGTGACTACCTGGAGGAGTTCGTCACCCTCCCGGTCGCGCTCGTCGCGGCCGTGTTCCTGCTGGTCGTCCTCGCGGTCAACCTGTGGGGCGTCAAGCAGTCGCTGACGATCAACCTCGTCCTCACCGGCGTCGAGGTCGTCGGCCTGCTCACCGTGCTCGGGCTCGGCGGGACCGCGGTGCTGACCGGCGTCGGCGACCTCGGCCGGCTCGGCGAGATCGACGCCGACGGGCTGTTCGCCATCTTCGGCGCCACGGCGCTGGCGTTCTACGCCCTCATCGGATTCGAGGACTCCGTCAACCTCGCCGAGGAGACCCGCGAGCCGCGGAAGGTCTTCCCCAAAGCCCTGTTCACCGGCCTCGGCCTGACCGGCGTCGTCTACCTCCTCATCGCCGTCATCTCCTCGACCCTGGTCGCCGCGGAGGACCTGGCGCAGAGCGACGGGCCGCTGCTGCTCGTCGTCGAGGCCGCCGGCTTCGACTACCCCAGCCAGCTGTTCGCCCTCATCTCGCTCGTCGCGGTGTCCAACACCGCCCTGATCAACCTCATCATGGCCAGCCGCCTGCTGTACGGCATGGGCCGCCAGCGGGTCATCCCCGGCGTCTTCGCCCGCGTCCTGCCGGGCCGGCGGACCCCGTGGGTGGGCGCCGCAGTGGCCACGGCCGCGACCTACGTGCTCGTGCTCACCGGGGAGCTCGACGGCCTGGCCGACACCACGGTGCTGTTCCTGCTCCTGGTCTTCACCAGCGTCAACGTCTCGTGCCTGGTGAGCCGCCGGGACCGCGTGCCCGGGCAGGGCTTCCGCGCCCCGACCGCGGTGCCGGTGCTCGGTGCCGTGGCGTCGGCGTTCTTCGCCAGCCCGTTCGCCGACCGCGACGCCGACGTCTACGTCCGCGCCGGCATCCTCCTGCTCGTCGGCCTCGCGCTGGCCGGGGTGGCCCGCCTGCTGCGCGGCGACACCGCGGTCCTCGACGTCGCCGAGCTCTCCGCGGACGCCGAGGGCGACGAGGCCGGGGTGGGCTCGGCGGACACCCGGGGGTCCCGGCCGCGCGCCTGAGGGGCTGCTCCCGCGGGTCGCCCCCCGACCGGGACCGAACGGGTGTCGGCGAGGGCGTCCGACGACCGTTAGGTCCCACTCGCGGCGGTCGGCCGCGCCGAGGCCCGGGGGTGGCTCGGGGCGCCCCGCGACTGGGACCGAACGGGTGCCGACGAGGGCGTCCGACGACCGTTAGGTCCCACTCGCGGCGGTCGGCCGCGAGTGGGACCGAGGGCGGCTCGCAGTGGCTCGGGGCGCCCCGCGAGTGGGACCGAACGGCTAGCGGCAGCGGCGTCCGACGACCCCTTGGTCCCACTCACGGCACGCCGGAAGGGTGGGTCCCGCGTGGTGGAGCACATCCCGGTCCGCCGGTCAGTCGGCGAGGGCGAGCAGGCCGAGCGCGCAGAGCACGTAGCTCGCGTCGACCGCGGTCGCGGCGGCGTCGGGTACGTGCCACATCCCGGCGTGGTCGCCGAGGACCGCGCCGAGGACCGCCTCGGCCCGGGCGGCGTCACCGTGGCGCAGCACACCGCCGGACCCGACGAGCAGCTCGACGTCGCGCAGCGGGCGCGGGGCGGCGCCGGGCACCGTGGGGCGGGCGTGCC
>NZ_JBBEOI010000249.1 GCF_037860755.1 Aquipuribacter hungaricus
CGCCTCGGCGGCCGCAGAGATCCGCGCCATCGAGCCCGCGACCAGCATGCAGGCGGTGTCGGGTGAGGGCGGCTGGTCCATGGAGCGACGCTAGAGAGGGGGCCGGACACAACTATCGGGCTGCTCGCAGACCCGCCGTCGGTGCACGCCGTCCTCGGCTAGGCCTGCCCGACGCCGCCCAGCTCCCGCCGCAACAGCCACCGCGGCCCCCGCCGCTGCGCCCCTCACCACCCGCTCGAATGCCGCGGCCTCGAAGAGCCCGGTCGTGGGGATAGACCTGCGCGACCGCTCGACGACCGCTCGACGAGCGGCCTCAGCGGGCGCGAGCCGCCTCGACCGCGGAGCGGCAGATCTCGTCGAGGTCGCGGGTGGCGTGCCAGCCGAGCACCGAGGAGATGCGCTCGACGGACGCGACGAGCCGGGGCGGGTCGCCGGCGCGGCGGGGCTCCACGACCGTGGCCACCTCCTGGCCGAGCGCGCGGGACAGGGCCTCGACGACGTCCATCACCGAGGCGCCGGTGCCGCTGCCGACGTTGAAGACGTCGTGCGGCCGGTCGTCGCGCTCGAGATAGGTGAGGGCCCGGACGTGGGCCTCGGCGAGGTCGGCGACGTGGACGTAGTCGCGCACGCAGGTGCCGTCGGGGGTGGGGTAGTCGTCGCCGAACACCGCGGCGGGGACGCCCTCGGCGGCGCGCTGGAGGAGGATCGGCACGAGGTTGGCGACGACGGTGTCCGCCAGCTCGGGGCGGCCGGTCCCGGCGACGTTGAAGTAGCGCAGGCTCACCGCGCGCAGGTCCGAGGACCGGGTCGCGGCACGGACCAGCCACTCGCCCACGAGCTTGGTCTCGCCGTAGGGGTTGATCGGCTCGCATCGCTGGTCCTCCGACACCAGGTCGACGTCGGGCATGCCGTAGGTCGCGGCGGAGGAGCTGAAGACGAACCGGTCGACGCCGGACTGCTGCATCGCGGTCAGGACGTTGGCCAGGCCCGTGACGTTCTGGGAGTAGTAGCGCATCGGCTGCTCGACGGACTCCCCGACGGCCTTGCGGGCGGCGAGGTGGACCACCGCGCGGACCTGGTGCTGCGCGAACGCCGCCCGCAGCACGCCCGGCGCCTCGTCGCGCGCGAGGTCGATCTCGACGAGCGGGAACTGCTCGATCCGGCTGCCGAGGCCCGCCGACATGTCGTCGACGGCCAGGACGTGGATGCCGGCCTCGGCCAGCAGGTGGGCGACGTGCGACCCGATGTAGCCGGCGGCTCCCGTGACAGCGACAGTCATGGCGGCGACGCTACCGGCCCGGGCCCCGGCCGGGTCAGGCCTTCCCGGTCCCGTCCGGCACGCGGACGGGGGCGCCGGTCGAGGCGAGGACGGTCGCCAGCTCCACGCCGGGAGCCAGCTCGCGCAGGACGAACCCCGGCTGCTCGCCGCCGCGCTCGACGTCGAGCACCGCGAGGTCGGTGATGACGCGGTCGACCACGCCGCGCCCGGTGAGCGGCAGCGTGCAGGTCTCGACGAGCTTGGGCGAGCCGTCCCGGGCCGTGTGCTCCATGACGACGACGACCCGGCGGGCGCCGTGGACCAGGTCCATGGCCCCGCCCATGCCCTTGACCATCTTCCCGGGGACGAGCCAGTTGGCGATGTCCCCGGCAGGGCTGACCTGCATGGCACCGAGCAGGGCAATGTCGATCTTGCCGCCGCGGATCATGGCGAAGCTCGTCGCGGAGTCGAAGTAGCTCGCCCCCGGCAGCACCGTCACGGTCTCCTTGCCGGCGTTGATGAGGTCGGGGTCGACGTCGTCCTCGTCGGGGTACGGGCCGACCCCGAGGATGCCGTTCTCGGACTGCAGCACGACCTCGACGCCGGCCGGCACGTGGTTGGCCACGAGCGTCGGCAGGCCGATGCCCAGGTTGACGTAGTCGCCGTCGCGCAGCTCCAGGGCGGCGCGGGCGGCCATCTGGTCGCGGGTGAGGCCTCCGGTCATGGTGTGGACCGTCGTGGTGGCCGTCTCGACGTGCTGCCGGTCGCCGGCGGGGACCTGCTCGCTCACCGTGCGTCCTCCTGGCTCGTGGTCTGACCGGTCGGGCGCGGGGTGGTGGTGCGGCGCTCGACGAGCTTGTCGCGTGCCTGGTCCGGGGTGAGCGGGACGACCCGGTGGACGAACGCCCCGGGCAGGTGGACGGAGTCCGGGTCGAGGGTGCCGACCTCGACCAGCTCCTCGACCTCGGCGACGCAGAGCCGGCCGGACATGGCCACCAGCGGGTTGAAGTTCCTCGCCGAGGCGTGGAACTGCAGGTTGCCGAGCCGGTCGCCGCGGGCCGCCCGGACCAGGGCGACGTCGGCGACGACCGCGGTCTCCAGGACGTGGTCGACCGGCACGCCGGCGGGGTCGGCCGTGGCGGGGAAGCGCTCGACACGCTTGGGCGGGGAGGCCAGCGCGACGGAGCCGTCGGCCGCGTACCGCCACGGCAGCCCGCCCTCGGCGACGACCGTCCCGACGCCGGTGCGGGTGAAGAAGGCCGGGATGCCCGAGCCGCCAGCGCGCAGCCGCTCGGCCAGGGTGCCCTGCGGGGTGAGCTCGACCTCGAGCTCGCCGGACAGGTACTGGCGCGCGAACTCCTTGTTCTCCCCGACGTAGCTGGCCACGACGCGCCGGACGCGCCGGGCCTCGAGCAGCAGGCCGAGCCCGGCGCCGTCGACGCCGCAGTTGTTGGACACGACCTCCAGGTCGGTGACACCGAGGTCGAGCACGGCCTGGACCAGCACGCGGGGGACGCCGCACAGCCCGAAGCCGCCGACGGCCAGGGTGGCGCCGTCGGTGAGCCCGGCCAGGGCCTCGTGGGGGTCAGGGACGACGATGTCCATGGCCGCAGACCCTAGCGGGCCCGGTGCGGCCCCGGTCCGGCCCCGGCTCAGCCCCGGTTCCGCTCCTCGTGCAGCTCGTGGGCGGTCTGCTCGCCGGCGGCGACCTGCCCCAGCAGGCGCAGCAGCTCCGCCGAGAACCGCTCCGGGGAGTACAGGTCCCGCGCGGTGGCCCCGAACCGGGCACCGGACCCGCGGAGCGCGTCCAGGTCGCCGAGCAGCTCGTCGAGCCGGGCCCGCCAGCGTGGCGCGTCCTGCGAGGTGAGCAACCAGCCGGTCTCCCCGTCGACGACGGCGTCGGGGATGCCCTCGATGTCGGCGGCGAGGACGGGCAGGTCGCGGACCGCGGCCTCGACGTTGACCAGCCCGAAGCCCTCCATGTCGCCGTAGACGTGGATGTTGGGCTGGACGAACAGGTCCGCGCCCCGCAGCAGCAGCTCGCGGTCCTCGCGGTCGACGCGGCCGAGCAGGCGGACCCTGTCCTCCAGGCCCCGGCTGCGCGCCGCGCGCCGGATCCGGTCCTCGGCGGGCCCGGCCCCGGCGACGAGGTGGACGACGTCGCGGCTCGTGCGGGGGAGCACCTGGGAGACGAACCACGCGACGCCCTTGCGCCGCACGAGGCGGCCGAGCGTGAGCAGGACGGCCGTGTCCTCGCCGACGCCCAGCCGCTCGCGCAGCCGGGCGCGGGCGGCCTCGCGGGACTCCATGCCCGCCGGCGGCGCCACCGACAGCCGCAGCACGACGAGCCGGTCCTCCTCGACCCCCGCCGCGCGGACCGCGGTCGCCGTGGCCCCGCTGATGGCGATGATGAGGGGGGCGGCGCGCAGGTGCCGGACGACGACCTTGCGGTACACCGAGGAGTCGAAGGTCACGTCCAGGCCCATGACCATGGTCGCGTGCGGCAGCCGGTGGCGGCGCAGCAGCCAGGTCGCCACCGCGTTCATCAGGGCGTCGCCGAGCAGGACGACGTCGGGCCGGTCGTCGCGCACCACGCGCGCCATCCGCACGAGCGTGAGCGGCAGCCACCACCACGAGTGCCAGTCGCTGCGGACGTTGCGCAGCAGGGTCACCCGGGCGCCCCCCGCCAGCAGCGCCTCGTGGGTGTCGGCGGCGAGGGTCTCCATCCCGCCGGTCTGCGGCGGGAACTTCCGGGTGACGAACAGCACGTGCACAGCGGGGACCGTAGCCGCCCGGCGATAGCCTGCCGCGGTGGACATCCTCGTCACCGGCGCCGCCGGCATGCTCGGCACCGACGTGGTCACCGCGCTGCTGGAGGCCGACCACGACGTCACCGGCCTCGGCCGGGCCGACCTGGACATCACCTCGCCGTCCGCGGTGGACGAGGCGGTACGCGGCCACGAGGTCGTCGTCAACGCCGCCGCGTGGACCGCGGTCGACGACGCGGAGAGCCACGAGGGGCAGGCGTTCGCGGCCAACGCGGTGGGCCCGGCGCTGCTCGCGAGGGCCTGCGCGCGCACCGGCGCCCGGCTGGTCCACGTGTCCTCGGACTACGTCGTCGGCCCCGCGCCGGCCGGGACCCCGGTCGCGGCGGACGTGCCGCTGGCGCCCGCGGGCGCCTACGGGCGGAGCAAGGCCGCGGGGGAGTGGGCGGTCCGGGCCTCGGGCGCCGACGCCCTCGTGCTGCGCACGGCGTGGCTGTACGGCGCGCACGGCGGCTGCTTCCCCCGCACGATCGCCCGCCTGGCCCGCGAGCAGGACGTGCTGCAGGTGGTCGACGACCAGGTCGGGCAGCCCACGTGGACCGTCGACGTCGCGGGCCTGCTCCTGCGCCTGCTCGAGGCCCGCGTGCCGGCCGGGACCTACCACGCCACGTCGGCGGGCTGGACGTCCTGGTACGAGTTCGCCATGGAGGTGGTGCGCTCCACCGGGCGGGACCCCGACATGGTGGAGCCCGTCACCAGCGACCAGCTCGTCCGCCCGGCCCCGCGCCCGGCCTGGTCGGTCCTGGCGCACGACACGCTCAAGGCCGCCGGCGTCGCGCCGGTCGGGCCCTGGCGGCTGCGCTGGGCCGAGGCCGCCGACGAGGTCCTCGCCGAGGCCTGACCCGGTCTCAGGGGTCGGTGCGCTCCTGCGCGGCCACCCGCTCCAGCGCCGCGGCGGGCAGCCCGGTGTGCAGGACCACGGACCCGCCGGCCGCCCAGGTCGCCACCACCCGGTCCGGCGAGCCCTCGGGCCCGACCAGCACGCGCC
>NZ_JBBEOI010000250.1 GCF_037860755.1 Aquipuribacter hungaricus
GCTGCGGCCGGGGGCGGCGCCCGTCGTCGTGGTCGCGCCCCTGCGGCGCGGCTGGTGGCGCGCGGGAGCGCTGGGCGTGGGGGCGCTCGCCGCCGCCGGTGCCGCGGTCGCCGCCGCGTCCGTGCTCCTGCCCGGTGCCGCCACCGCCCAGGAGGAGGTGACGGCGACGCCCGCGCTCACGGCCGTCGCGTGCCTCGTGGCCGCCGCCGGGGCGCTCGCCGGTGCGGTGGCCACGGTGCGGGGACGCCACGCCGACCCGGTCGGGACCGACGGAGCGGGCACCACGACGGCCACGACGACCGGAACCACGACGGCCACGACGACCGGCACCGCCACGGCTCGGACCGGGACCGCCGGGACCAGTGCCGCCGGGACCGGTACCGCCGGGACCGGGACGGCCGGGACGGCGGCTGCCGGTGCGTCCGACGGGGCACCGGTCCCGCCGCAGGGCGCCGCGACCGGTGCCGCGCCGGACCTCCTCGCCGGCACGGTCGCCGCCCCGGACCCGGAGCCCGCCGACCTGTGGCGGGCGCTCGACGACGGCCACGACCCCACCTGAGCGCCCACCTGGTCCACCTGCCGCACGCGGTCGCCCCGACCGTCGCCCGGGCACCCGCCCACCCAGACCTGACCGGGGCACCCGGGCCTGGCAGGATGGCGGGACGCACCACAGCACCATCACCTCAGCACCACCCCACGCCCCGTCCGGCTCCAGACACCAGAGGAGGGCCCGTGCCCGCAGACGGCCGCACCCCCGCGCCCGGCCCCCAGCCCGACACGCAGGCCGACCACGACGGCCAGGTCGCCCACGGCGGCCACGGCACGTCGACCGCCGCCTGGGTCTCCACCCTCGGCGTCACCTTCGGCGCCCTCGTCGTGTGCGTCGCCATGATCTTCCAGGTGATGTGGCTCATCGTCGTGGGCGTCGTCGTCATCGTCGTCGCGGCCCTGTCGGCCCCGGTGCTCACCCGCGCCGGCTTCGGCACGGACTCCGGCACCAAGGAGTACACGGGCGAGAAGCGCGCCGTCCGCTGACGCCGCACCGGGCGCGCGTCCTGCGGCCCGGGCACCGGCACGGCTAGGTTCCCCGGGACAGTCCGTCCACCTCAGGGGAGAACACCATGTCGTCGCCGTACGAGTCCGCACCGGTCGGGCCCTCCGGGAGCCAGCCGCCGCCGTCCAACCTGGTGTGGGCGATCCTCACCACGGTCCTCTGCTGCCTGCCCTTCGGCATCGTCAGCATCGTGTTCGCCGCGCAGGTCAACGGCAAGTGGGCCTCGGGCGACTACGCCGGTGCCCAGGAGTCCTCGCGCAAGGCCCGCCGGTGGGCGATCATCGCCGCCGTCGCCGGGATCATCGTCACGGTGCTGTACCTGGTCTTCCTGTTCGCGCTCGGCGGCCTCGCCGCGCTGTCGGACCCCGCGACCACGGGGACCCTCGACCAGTGAGCTCCCTGCTGCACCCGTCCCCGGCCGCACCGTCGCGGCCGGGACGGGTGCAGCACGCACGGACGCTGCTGGGCACCACCCTGCTCGGCCCGGCGCTCGTCGCGGGCGCCGCCGCGGGGTCGCTGCTGTTCCTCCAGGTGGTCGACCCGACCGAGCCCGGCCACCTGCCGACGTGCCCGGTCCTCACCGTCACCGGCCTGTTCTGCCCCGGGTGCGGCACCCTGCGGATGCTCCACCACCTCGGCGACGGGGACCTGGTCGCCGCAGCGGCGATGAACCCCCTCGCCCTGGTGCTGCTCCCCGTCCTCGTCCTGTACTGGCTGGCCTGGGTGCGGCGGACCGTCACCGGTCGCAGCCGCGGCACGCCCGCCCCCGCCTGGGTGGTGTGGGGCTTCCTCGTGGTCTGCGCCGTCTACGCGGTGCTGCGCAACCTGCCGGGCATGTCCGTCCTCGCGCCCGGCTGAGGGCACTCGACGACCCGTCCGCGAGGGCACCTCAACGACCCGTCCGCGCGCCGGGTTCCCGACCGGGGGGCGGGTGGTCCTCGACCACGTCCCCGCCCGCGTACGATCGCCCGGACCGCACAGGGTGAGGGAGGCGGACGTGAGCGTGCTGCACAGCATCCTCGACGGCGTCAGGGAAGACGTCGCCATCCGGGAGGCCGACGTGCCCCTGGAGATCGTGAAGGAGCGTGCGCTGCGCATGCCCTCCGCGCGGAACGGGCTCGCCGCCCTGACCGTGCACCAGGGCGTCAAGGTGATCGCCGAGGTCAAGCGGGCCAGCCCGAGCAAGGGCGACATCGCCCCGATCGCCGACCCCGCCGCCCTCGCCGGGGACTACGCCGCCGGCGGCGCGAGCGTCATCAGCGTCCTCACCGAGGGCCGTCGGTTCGGCGGCTCGATCGACGACCTCAAGCTCGTCTCGGCCGCCGTGGACGTCCCCGTGCTCCGCAAGGACTTCGTCGTCACGCCCTACCAGGTGTGGGAGGCGCGCGCCGCGGGCGCGGACATGGTCCTGCTCATGGTGGTGGCCCTCACCCAGCCGGCCCTTGTCTCGCTCGTCGAGCGCGTGACCTCGCTCGGCATGACGCCCCTGGTCGAGGTCCACGACGGCGAGGAGATCGCCCGCGCCGTCGACGCCGGTGCCCGGGTCATCGGTGTCAACGCCCGCGACCTGCGCACCCTCGAGGTCGACCGCGCCAACTTCGCCCGGCTGTCCCCGCTGATCCCCGACGGGATCGTCCGCATCGCCGAGTCCGGCGTCCGCGGCCCCAAGGACGTCATGGACTACGCCCGCGCCGGGGCCGACGCGGTCCTCGTCGGCGAGACCCTCGTCCGCCAGCCCGACCCCCGCCGTGCCGTCGCCGACCTCGTCGCCGCCGGCTCGCACCCCAGCCTGAGAGTGGCCCGCCCGTGACGACGACCGACCCCCGCCCCGAGACCGCCACCGCTCCCACCGCCTCCGCCCCCACGGAGGCGCAGCGTCTCGAGGCGGCGACCACCGTCCGGCTCCAGGACCACGTCGGTCCCTACTTCGGCGAGTTCGGCGGCCGGTTCGTCCCCGAGGCGCTCGTCGCCGCCCTCGACGAGCTCGACGCGGCCTGGGCGTCGGCCCGCGTCGACCCGGTCTTCGTGGCCGAGCTAGACGAGCTCCAGCGCAGCTACACCGGCCGGCCGAGC
This sequence comes from Aquipuribacter hungaricus, assembly GCF_037860755.1. NCBI lineage: Bacteria > Bacillati > Actinomycetota > Actinomycetes > Micrococcales > Intrasporangiaceae > Aquipuribacter > Aquipuribacter hungaricus. Next base: position 3,128 of record NZ_JBBEOI010000250.1, read on the forward strand.
CCCATCACCCACGCGAAGCGCTTCGGCGAGCACGCGGGCGGCGCGACGGTCCTGCTCAAGCGCGAGGACCTCAACCACACCGGCAGCCACAAGATCAACAACGTGCTCGGGCAGGCCCTTCTCACCCGGCGGATGGGCAAGTCCCGGGTCATCGCCGAGACCGGCGCCGGCCAGCACGGCGTCGCCACCGCCACCGCCGCGGCCCTCATGGGCCTGGACTGCGTCGTCTACATGGGGGAGAAGGACACCGAGCGCCAGTCGCTCAACGTCGCCCGCATGGAGCTGCTCGGCGCGACCGTCGTCCCCGTGACCTCGGGCTCGCGCACCCTCAAGGACGCCATCAACGAGGCGATGCGCGACTGGGTGACCAACGTCGACGACACCCACTACCTGCTGGGCACGGTCGCCGGCCCGCACCCGTTCCCCACCCTGGTCCGCGACCTGCACCGCGTGATCGGCGTCGAGGCCCGCGCCCAGGTGCTCGCCGAGCACGGCCGGCTGCCCGACGTGGTGGCCGCGTGCGTCGGCGGCGGCAGCAACGCCATCGGGATCTTCCACGCCTTCCTCGACGACCCCCAGGTCGAGCTGCTGGGCCTCGAGGCCGGCGGCGACGGCGTCGAGACCGGCCGCCACGCCAGCTCCATCACCGGCGGCGCGCCCGGCGTGCTGCACGGCGCCCGCAGCTACCTGCTCCAGGACTCCGACGGCCAGACCGTCGACAGCCACTCCATCTCCGCCGGCCTGGACTACCCCGGCGTCGGGCCCGAGCACGCCTGGCTGCACGCGACCGGCCGGGCCCGCTACGAGCCCGTCACGGACACCGACGCCATGGAGGCCTTCCGGCTGATGTGCCGGACCGAGGGCATCATCCCCGCCATCGAGACCGCCCACGGACTCGCCGGCGTGCTGCGCGAGGGCAAGCGGCTCGGGCCGGACGGCATCGTGCTCGTCAACTTCTCCGGGCGCGGCGACAAGGACGTGGCCACCGCGGCGGAGTGGTTCGCCCTGTGACCGGCACGACCACCGGTGTCGTCCGGGCCTCCGCGGCCGTCGACGCCGCCGTCGAGGACGGCCGCGCCGCGCTCGTCGGCTACCTGCCGGTCGGCTACCCCGACCTGCCGACGTCGATCGAGGCGATGGTCGCGCTGGCCACCAGCGGCTGCGACGTGCTGGAGATCGGCGTCCCCTACTCCGACCCGGTGATGGACGGCCCCCTCATCGCGGCCGCCGCCGACCAGGCGCTGCGCCAGGGCACCCGGCTCGCCGACACCTTCACCGCGGCCGCGGCCGTGCACGAGGCCGCCCCGGGCTGCGCGCTGCTGGTCATGACGTACTGGAACCCCGTCGCCCGCACCGGCGTCGACGAGTTCGCCGCCCGGCTCGCCGCGGCGGGCGTCAGCGGCCTCATCACGCCCGACCTCATCCCCGACGAGGCGTCGGAGTGGCTGCAGGCCAGCGAGGACCACGACCTGGAGCGGGTGTTCCTCGTGGCGCCGTCCAGCAGCGACGAGCGCATCGCCATGACCGCACGGGCGAGCAGCGGCTTCGTCTACGCCGCCTCGACGATGGGCGTGACGGGGGAGCGGGCCACGGTCGGCGGCGGCGCGGCCGACCTCGTCGCCCGCACCCGGACCGCCGGCGCCGACCGGGTCTGCGTCGGCCTGGGCGTCTCCACGCCCGAGCAGGCCGGCGACATCGCGGCCTTCGCCGACGGCGTCATCGTCGGCTCGGCCCTGGTCCGCGCGCTCAGCGGCGCGGACGGCGGCCCGGGCGGTCCCGCGGC
>NZ_JBBEOI010000251.1 GCF_037860755.1 Aquipuribacter hungaricus
AGGCCCACCGCGCGCGCCGCGTCGGCGACCGGGCGGGTGGCCCGGCGGGCCAGCCGTGCGCCGACGAGGACCGCGACGAGGGCGGCGAGCAGGGCCGCGCCGGCGATGAGCAGGACGGTCTGGCGCTGCACGGCGGCGAGGCGCTCGGCGGTGGCGGCGAAGTCGGTGTGGCTGACGAGGCTGACGACGGTCCAGTCCCAGGGCGCGTAGTAGCTGTAGCCGACGGTGACCGTCTCGGTGCCGCCGCCGGCGGCGGGTCGCTCGAAGGTCGTGGTGCCGGCCTCACCGGGGGCCAGGTCGGGCGCGGCCTCGAGGACCGGCTCCAGCCAGCGGCCGCCGTCGGCGTCGAGGTCCTGCTCGACGGCGGAGGTGCCGACCAGGGCGCTGTCCACGGCCAGGTCGTAGACGCCGGCGCGGGTGCCGGTGGTGCCGACGACGAAGGTCTCGCCGCGCTCGCCGAGCGCCGCGGACAGCACGGCCTCGGACAGCTCGGGCACCTGCTGCTGCTGGATGCCCACGTAGACAGCGCCGACGACCTCGCCGTCCTGCACGACCGGCTGGTACGCCGACTCGAACCACGCGTTGACGACGAAGGCGTTGCCCAGGTAGGTCTCGCCGGCCAGCAGCGAGGCCACGACGGCGTTCGGGCTGCCGTCGACGTTGGTCACGGGGATGTAGGTGCCGATGGCGCGCACGTCGGCGTCGGAGCGGACGGTGGTGCCGACCCGCAGCATGGCGCCGTCGGGCATGCGCTGGAACATGGTCACGGTGGCGCCGGACAGCTCGGCGATGTCGTCGACCACGGGGACGCGGACGTCGAAGCTCCTCGTCGGCTCCAGCCAGCGGTCGCCCACGAGCAGCTGGGGCAGCTGGACCGCGGACTCCTGCTTGGAGAACTGGTCGACGGCCGTCCAGGCGACGGGGGCGGTGCCGACGCGCACGCCGCCGGCGCGGGCCAGCTGGTCGTCGGCGACCCGCAGCGCCGACGCGATCTCGCCGCTGGTCTTGCTCCCGACGGCGGCGACGGTGCCGTAGAGGTCCTCGGCGCTGCCGCGGGCGCGCTCGGCGACGGCCTGCTCGTTCTCGGCGAGGGCGACGTCGGTGGCGCGGTCGGACTGGACGAGGGTCACGGCGGACAGGCAGCCGGTCGAGACGGCGACAGCGACGAGACAGATGCCGACGACGCGCGCTCGCAGCGACGCCCGGCGGGTGCGGGAGGTCATGGTCGCCCCATCGGCCGGTCCGGGCCGCGGCTGTAGCGACGGAGCAGTCGGGTCGCGGGGGCGGCCGGGGCCCCGTCAGGCCCCGGGCGCGCGGCGGGTCAGGAGCGGGTCAGGCGCGGGCGGCCCACAGCGAGTGCCACGGCACGCCGACCTGGCGGACGAGTCGGCGCAGGGTGGGCAGGCCGATCCCGACGACGGCGTGGTGGTCGCCGTCGACGCCCTCGACGTACGCGCCGCCGAGCCCGTCGACGGTGAACGAGCCGGCCACCTGCAGGGGCTCGCCGGTGGCGACGTAGGCGTCGACCTCGTCGTCGTCGAGGTCGGCGAAGCGGACCAGGGTGCTGCTCAGCTCGCCGATGCTCACCCCCGTGCCGCCGTCCTCGGCGTCGCGGGCGTCGACGAGCCAGTGCCCGGTGCGCAGCACCCCGGTGCGCCCGCGCATCTGCAGCCAGCGCTCCCGCGCCACCTCCGGCGTCCCGGGCTTGCCGTACGCCCGGCCGTCGAGGTCCAGGACGGAGTCGCAGCCGACGACGAGCGGACCGGGGCCGTCGTCGTCGCGCAGGGCGGCGGCCACGTCCTCCGCCTTGGCCCGGGCCAGGAGCAGGGCGACGTCGGAGGGGTCGTCAACGCCGTAGCGGGCGACGACCTCGTCCTCGTCGACCGCGCTCACCCGCACCTCCGGCTCGACGCCGGCGGCGCGCAGGGTGGCGAGCCTGGCGGGTGACCGGGAGGCCAGGACCAGGCGCGGGCTCACGCCAGGGCCCGGCGCAGGGTGTCCAGGCCGACGGAGCCGAGGTCCAGGGCCCGGCGGTGCCAGGCGGTGAGGTCGAAGGCGTCGCCCTCGCGCTCGCGGGCCTGCTCGCGCAGCTCCAGCCAGGTCCGCTCGCCGACCTTGTACGACGGGGCCTGGCCGGGGTGGCCGAGGTAGCGGTCGAGCTCGAACCGCAGCGTCGCCTCGGGCTCGGGCACCACCGAGGTGAGGTACGCCCACGCCGAGTCGTAGGTCCAGGCGCCGCCGCCGGCCCGGGCGGGGGGCTCGAAGCCGCAGTGCACGCCGATGTCGAGCACGACGCGCACCGAGCGCAGCAGCTGGGAGGCGATGAGGCCGAGCCGGTCGCCCGGGTCGTCGAGGTAGCCGAGCTCGGCCATGAGCTGCTCGGAGTACAGGGCCCACCCCTCGCCGTGGCCGGACACCCACACCCCGACCCGGCGGTAGCGGTTGAGCTCCTCGGTGCGCAGCAGCGTCTGGGCGATCTGCAGGTGGTGGCCCGGGACACCCTCGTGGTAGACGGTCGTGCGCTGCTGCCACGTGCTGAACGACGTCATCCCCTTGGGCACCGACCACCACATGGCGCCCGGGCGGGACAGGTCCTCCGACGGGGGCGTGTAGTAGACGACGCCGGTCGTCGAGGGCGCGATCCGGCAGTCGAGGGTGCGGACGGCGTCGGGCACGTCGAAGTGGCTGCCGCCCAGGGCGGCGACGGCCTCGTCGGAGACGGCCTGCATCCAGTCACGGAACGCCTCGGCGCCGTGGACGAGCCGGGCCGGGTCGTGGTCGAGCTGCTCGACGGCCTCCTGGACGGTGGCCGCGCCCAGCGTGCGCGCGACCTCGGTGCCCTCGGCGACGAGCCGCTCGACCTCCGAGACGCCCCACTCGTAGGTCTCGCGCAGGTCGACGTCGGCGCCCAGGTAGTAGCGCAGCCGGACGGCGTAGCGCTCGGCCCCGACCGCGTCCTCCTCCGGCGCCTGGGGCAGCAGCTCCTCGCGCAGCGCGCGGGCCAGGCCGGCGTACGCCTCGGACGCGCCGAGCGCGGCCTCGTCGAGCTCGGCGAGCAGGTCGTCGCCCAGGGGGTCGCTGTCGTCGGCGAGCACGGCCGTGCGGGCCCGCGTGGCGGTGGCCAGGAAGAAGCCGGCCGGGCCGACGTTGTCGTCGCACTGCACCGCCGTGACCAGCACCTGGCGGCGGGCGGCGACCCGACCCTGCGCGGCCGAGTCCCGCAGCGCGGACAGGTACCCCTCGACGGCCTCCGGGACCGCGCGCAGCCGCTCGGCGACCGTGGACCAGGCCGCGTCGTCGTCGGTCGGCATGAGGTCGAAGACCTCGCGGATGCGCTGAACGGGCGAGGCCAGGACGTCCAGGGCGGCGGCGTGCTCGCCGGCCTCCGCCATGGCGATCTCGGCGCCCGCCCGCTCGCGGAGGACGTCGGCGGTGACGACGTCGGTGGCGTCCGCCGGCTCCAGGGCGTCCAGGCGGCGCAGGACGTCGGCGAACAGGGCGGTGCGCTCGGCGATGCCGGCGACCGAGTGGTCGGTGAGGCGGTGGTCGTGCCCGGCGATGCCCGTGATGGTCGCGGCCTCCGGGTCGAGGGCGGCGTAGGCCTCGAGCAGCTCCTCGGCGAGGGCGTCGACGGCGGTGGGACGGCGGGGGTCGGTGCTCACCGGAGGAACGTAGCCGCCCGCCGCGCGGGGGACCTGCCGGCGCACGGCCGGAGGTCCCCCGTCGGGCTCAGGGGCGGGGGGCCGCCCAGCCGCCCACCTGCGGGACCCCGGCCGACCTCACCAGGGTGGCCGGGTGGCCCCAGAGACCGCCGCGGCGGTCGTCCGCTGCCGCCGGGGCGGGGGCGCCGGCCGCGAGCAGCACGGCGACGAGCGCCGCGAGCTCCGCGTCGTCCGGGTGGCCGGAGACGACGCGGAGCCCGAGCGCGTCGTTCACGCGGGGGACTGGCCCTGCTTGAGGGCGGCCAGGCGCGACTCGACCTCGATCGCGGTGCCCGCGTCCTCGAGCTCGGCGAACTGGTTGTCCAGGCTCGACGCGGCCAGCTCGGCGTTGCCCAGGGCGCGGGCCTCCTCGCGGCGGATCTTCTCCTCGAAGCGGGTGAGCTCGCTCGTCGGGTCGGCCAGGTCGATGCTCTTGATCGCGTCGTGCATCTGGTTCTGGGCGACGGCGACCTTCTGGCGCGAGACCAGCTCGTCGCGGCGGGACTTGAGCTCGCCGAGCTTGCCCTTCATGCCCTCCAGGCCGGCGCGCAGCTTGTCCACCACGGCCTGCTGCGAGGCGATCTGGCCGCCGAGGGAGGACGCCTCCTGCTCCGCCTTGATCTGCCGCTCGATGGCGACCTTGGCGAGACCGTCGAGACGGTCGGCCTCGGACGCGTTGCCGGCGGCGCGCAGCTGGTCGCCGCGGGTGCTGGCCGCGACGGCCTTGCTGCCCCAGTCACGGGCGGCGGCGGCGTCCTCGTCGCGGTCGGCCTCCATGAGGCGCAGGTTGCCGATGGTCTGGGCGACCGCCTGCTCGGCCTCGGTGATGTTCGCGGTGTAGTCGCGGATCATCTGGTCGAGCATCTTCTCGGGGTCCTCGGCCTGGTCGATCATCGCGTGGATGTTCGCCCGGGCGAGCTGGGAGATGCGACCGAAGATGGACTGCTGTGCCATGTGAGCTCCTCCGTGCTGTGGACTGCTTGGGGACTGCTGGGACTGCCGGACACCTGTGGACGTACGTGCGGGACGGGTCGTGCGCTGCGGGATCGGGCGTGGCCGGTCGTGCGCCGCGGGTCGGTGCGTGACGGGCGGGCCGGTCAGAAGTCGCCGCCGAAGCCGCCGCCCCCGCCGAAGCCCCCGCCGCCGCCGAAGCCGCCGCCGAAGCCGCCGCCCCCGCCACCGCCGAAGCCGCCC
>NZ_JBBEOI010000252.1 GCF_037860755.1 Aquipuribacter hungaricus
AGCTCGGCGGCGTCGACCCCCTCGCCGCCGGTCGTGGTGGCGATGCCGACCCGGGCCCCGGCGCTGATGACGGCGTCGAGCAGGGCGACGGGCTCGTCGGTCGTCGAGCGCAGCCGGTTGGCCAGGGCGAGGGCGCCGCCGGGGCGCACGGCGGGCACGGCGACCGCGAAGTGCTCGCCGGACAGCCGGGCGATGGTCGACCCGGGCAGCCCGAGCCGGCCGAGCCGCCGGGCGACCTCGGCGAGCACCTGGTCGCCCACGGCGTGGCCCAGCGCGTCGTTCACCTCGCCGAGCCGGTCGACGACCATGACGAGGACCGCGGTCTCGGGCGCCGGCCGGCCGGCACGGGCCGGCACGGGCGCGGCCCCGGGGCCGATGTACAGCTCGAGCGCCGACAGCAGCACCCGGCGGTTGGGCAGCCCGGTCATGGCGTCGTGGTTCGCCTCCCAGCGGACCCGGTCGACGAGCTCGGTGTTGCGCATCCGCACCACCAGGTGCCCCGCGAGCGCGCCGACGAGCCGCTCGTCGTCGGCGCCGAAGCGGCCCGCGCCCAGCCGGTCGGTCACCACGAGCAGGCCGGTGCCGCCGAAGCGCACCAGGTCGAGGACGACCGCCTCGCGGGCGTGCAGCCCGTCGAGCCAGCGCCGGGTGGCGGGGTCGGCGGTGGCGAGGGTGACCAGGCCGTCGGCGCCCGCCGGCGGCATGACGAGCGGGGGCAGCAGCAGGGTCGGGTCGTGGGAGCTGGCGTGCACCTGCACCTCGCCCTCGCGGGAGCGCCACACCAGCCGGGCCGTCTGCGCCCGGACGAGCTCGCGGATGCCGGCGACGAGGTCGGGGGCGAGGACGTCGCCGGCGTCGGTGGTGACGCTGCGGTCGATGAAGCCCTGCACCATCCGCAGGTCGCCGTGCCGCCGGCGCAGCAGCATGAAGGCGCGGTAGGCCGCGGTGCTCCCGGCCGCGACGAGGCCCAGCAGCACCCAGCCGACGGGCCCGTCCTCGATGAGGACGACGCTGAGCAGGCCCAGGGTGGTCGCCAGCGTCGTCGTGGCCGCCGCGGGCCCGTAGGCGCCGACCAGGTCGCCGCGGCGCAGCGGGCCCACCTCGGCCCGGACGGCCAGCAGCAGCAGGGACGTGCTGAGCACGTCGACGACCGCGACGGCGGCGCAGGTGAGCACCGCGGTCCGCACGGTGAGCCCGGGCGCGGGCTCGAGGACGCTGTGGAGCACGGTCGCGGCGAGCGCCGTGCCGAGCAGGTGCACCGAGGCGGGCGGGGCGGCGGCGCGCACCGGTGTCCGCTGCAGGCGCGCGACGGCCAGCGCGGCGACCAGGTGGGCGCCCAGCAGCCAGCCGGGCGGGAGGAACACCAGCCCGAGGACCTGGGGGAGCCCGACGAGCGACAGGCTGCGGGTGCGCTCGCGGACCTCGACCTCGACCCGGCCGAGCTGGGTGAGGACGAACGCCCCGCACAGCCCTGCGGCCGCGGCGGGCAGCCCGGCGCCGCTCGCGCCCTCCAGCAGCGTGCCCGCGTGCACGAGGCCCAGCAGCAGCAGCGCGGCGGTGAGCGCGGCGGGCACGAGGACGAGCAGCAGCGCCACGGCCCGGGCGCCCGTCACGTGCCGCCCGGGTCCTGCTGCGGTGCTGCGGCGCATGGCCAACGCTGGTCTCCTCCGTGCACGGCCGCCGGATGGGGCCTCGTGCTCTGTCGGCGCACGGGGGGCCCGGCTGCAGCCCGGAGGGACGGGGTCCTGCGACCGGCCTAGCGGGGAGGGCGGAGCCAGAGCCGCGACAGCGGCGCGAACACCCGGTACGTGGCCCGCGCGTACCAGGGTGCGCCCGGTGGCAGGGGCACGCGGACGAAGGTGGCGCGGTAGCGCCAGGCGAGCAGGCCGTCCTGCAGGGGCTGGTCGCCGACGACTACCGCGCCCGGCGGCACCTGCAGGCGGGTGAACGGCTTGCGCGCGACGTTGACCTGCCCCCAGTGGGCGGGCAGCACGTGCGGCGACACCACCCGGTCGGAGTTGGTGACGACGAGCACCGGCTGGTCGGACCAGCGGGCGGCCAGGCGGGCGACCCCGGCGTCCAGGTCGTCCTGACCGGTGAGCCACGGTGCGACGTAGGGCTCGACGTCGAGCAGGACGAGGCTCGGCCGGCGCCGCACGGCGGTGTCGAGCCCGTCCTGCCACACCGCGACGTCGACGTCGTCGACCCGGCGCAGCAGGCGCCCGGGGGGCCGTGCGCCCCTCGGGCCTCTCGTGCCCTCGTGTGGGCCGCCCATCAGTGCAGCCCCCGCAGCTTCATCCGCGGCGGGCGCCCGTCGGGGTCGAACACCGTCCGGTACAGCGGGGTGGCGGCCCAGCGCTGCAGGACGGGCTGGGGCTCGGTGCGGTGGGGGCGCAGCCGGCCGGGCGGGCGCGGTCCCTGCTGCCCGCCGGCGTGCCAGGCGTCCAGCGCCAGGGCGCTGCGCCACAGGGCGTCGACGGCCTCGACGGGGTCGACGAGGTCGGCGTCGTCGCCGTCGGCCCGGTCCAGGTGCTCGCGCCAGAGCTCCAGGCGCAGGTCGCGGGCGAAGCGACGGGCGCCGTCGCCGAGGCCGGCGGGGTCGCGCGGCTCGCGCGGGTCGGCCTCGGCGTCGAGCACCGCGGCGGTGAGCTCGGAGTCGTGGGTCCACGACCGGCGGTTGAAGTTGTCGCTGCCGACGGTGCACCACACGTCGTCGATCACGCAGACCTTGGCGTGCACGTACACCGGCTCGCCGAGCGGGTTCTCCACGTCGAGCTCCCGGACCCGCTCGCCGCCGGCCTCGCGCACCAGCTGCAGCGCCTGGGTGTGACCGAGCAGCGTGGCGGGCACCGCCAGGACGCCGTCCTGGTCGGCGTGGCGGGGCACGACGACGACGAGGTGCAGGTCCGGGGAGCGGCGCAGCGCCTCGGCGAACACCTGGGCGACGTCGGTGGACCACATGTACTGGTCCTCGACGTAGACCAGCCGGCGGGCCCGCAGCAGCGCCTTGGCGTAGCCGCGCGCCGCGGTGCGCTCGCCGTCGGGTGCGAAGGGGTAGCCGGGCCAGCGGTTGGGGTAGGTGCGCAGCAGCTGGACCGCGCAGCTGCCGGCCGGCGGTGGGGGCGGCGCGGGCGCGGGCAGGCTGTCGGGGTCCCGGTCGGCGCCGCGCAGCAGGTCCGGGAGGACCTGCCACGGCAGCCGCGACAGCACCGCGGGGTCCTCCCAGCGCTCGCGGAAGGTGTCCTCGACGTCACGGACGACGGGGCCGTGCAGGCGGAGCTGGACGTCGTGCCAGGCCGGGGTGGTGCCGTAGGCGCGGGCGAAGTGCGGCTGCTCCTGCTCGTCGCCCTCGTGGCGGGCGTCGTCGCGGCGGCTGTGGGCCAGGTCGATGCCGCCGAGGAACGCGACGTCGCGGGAGGGGTCGTCGCCGTGGCGGACGACGACGAACTTCTGGTGGTGGCTGCCCATGGGCCGGACCCGCTGGTCGAGCAGGACCTCGGCGTCGTCCTCGGCGAGCCCCTCGGACAGGTCGCGGTTCTCCTCCGAGGAGAACCGGAAGCTGTCCAGGTGCGAGCGCCACAGCAGGCCCTTGACGTTCGCCCCCCGCCGGGCCGCGCCGGCGAACGCCTCGGTGACCGTGGGGCCGTCGTCGGTGAGCAGCTCGTCGGGGTCGCCCCGCCAGTCGGAGACCATGACGAGGTCGCCCGGCCCGGCGGCGGCCAGCTCGGCGGCGAGCTGGGGGAAGTACGTGCGGCCGTGCACGAGCGCCTGGACCCGGTTGCCGGTGCTCCAGGCCGGGAGCCGGGTGCGGTCGTTGCCGCGCTGCTCGGCGGACAGGAACCAGCGGCGCAGCGCGGCGTCCAGCCGGCCCTCCTCCACGTCGGTCCCCTCCGTGCGGCGCTCGCGCAGCAGCCGGAGCAGCTCCTCGCCGTCGGGCGCACGGACGACGGGCACGCCGCCGGCCTGGTCCACCAGGTCGGTCCCGCACAGGGTGATCCCGCCCAGCGGGGCGACCTGACGCAGCAGGACGGCCGCGACCTGCGCGGGGGCGGCGAGGGCGGCCTCGACGTACAGCTCCGGGTCGTGCTCGCCGTCGTCGCCGACGAGGCTCCAACGCACCTGCGGCAGCTCCCGGCGCAGCTGCTCCAGGGTGCCGCGCTTGTGCGCCTGGCCGTCGCGGAACCAGCGGGTGCGGGTGAGGCCCCAGTCGGTCATGAGCAGGGCGCCGGGCGGGAAGCCGTGCCGGGCGAGGAACCTCACGAGCGGCGGGGCCATGTTCCAGGGGCCGTTGGACAGGTAGACGACGGGGATGCCGGGGGTGGTGGCGTCCTCGGTGCCCGCCGACCCCTCGCCCGGGGTGCCCTCGGCCCCCGCGACGAGGTGGCGCAGCAGGTCGTCCATGCCGTGCACGGGCCGGCGGTCGGCGCCGGTCTGGGCGAAGGTCCGCCAGGCGGCGCGCCAGGGGTGGCGGATGCCGGTGAGCCACACGGTGTCGTCCACGTCGCACACCACGCCGGCCGTGGCCCGGGCGTCGAACACCCGCACCGGCGCCTGGACGGGCTCGCGGCCCGGCACCCGCAGCAGGACGGGCCGGCCGCCGGTCCCGCCCGGGACCTCCAGGCTGACGTCGAGCAGGCCGTTCTCGTCGCAGCGCACCCGGTGGCCGACGCCCCCTACGACCACCTCGACCTCGGCGCCGGCCTCCTCCAGGGTGAGCAGGCGCCTCCAGCCGCGGTGGCCGAGGTCGTCGCCGACCGGGCCGGGCGGGGCGAGCAGCGCGCGGCCGAGCACCCGCACCCGGTCGCCCACCGCGTAGCCGGGGAACGCCACGAGCGACGTGCGCCAGCCGTCGGCGCGCGCCCGGCGGGCCAGCAGGGCGTGCACCCCG
>NZ_JBBEOI010000253.1 GCF_037860755.1 Aquipuribacter hungaricus
CGCCCGCCGCCCCGGGGACAGCACGGGACCCCGGCTGCTCACGGCGGCCGGGCTGTCGGTCGCCCGCCCGGGGGCGGCGGCGCCGGCGGCGCGTGACGTCGACCTCGGCCTGGACGCCGGCACCTGCACCGCCGTGACCGGGCCGAACGGGGCGGGCAAGTCGACGCTGGCGCTCGCCCTCGCCGGTCTGGCCGCCCCGACCGGTGGCCGGCTCGAGGCCTCGGACCTGCTCGCCGACGGCGCCGGCCCGCTGCCGCACCGCTGGCGGGCACGGGCGCTCGCGGCCCGGGTCGGCACGGTGTTCCAGGAGCCCGCGCACCAGTTCGTCGCCACCACCGTCGCCGACGAGCTGCGGGTCGGGCCCCGGGTCACCGGCGCCGACCCGGCGGCCGCGGAGGCGACCGTCGCGTCGCTGCTCGAGCGCCTCGGCCTGGCCCGCCTGGCCGGCGCCCACCCGTTCACGCTGTCCGGCGGGGAGCAGCGCCGGCTCTCGGTGGCCACGGTGCTCGCCACCCGGCCCCGGCTGCTCGTGCTCGACGAGCCGACGTTCGGCCAGGACGGCCGCACCTGGGCCGAGCTCGTCGCGCTGCTGGACGAGCTGCGGGCCGAGGGCGTCGGCGTCTGCGCCGTCACCCACGACGCCGAGCTGGTGGCCGCCCTCGCCGACCGGGTCCTCCGCCTGCCGGGCGCCGCCGCGTGAGCCTGCCCACGGACGTGCTGTCCGGCACGGCCGGGGTCGACACCGGCGCGCTGCTGGCCCGGACCAACCCCAGCGCCAAGCTCGCGGTCGCCCTCGTCCTGTCGCTGGCGCTCGTGCTCACCACCGACCCGGTGACCGCCGGGGTCGCGCTCGCCCTGGTCGTCGCCGCGCTGCCCTGGTCGGGGCTGGGCGCGCGGGCGCTGTGGCGGCGCGGCTGGGTGCTCGTCGTCGCGGCCGTGCCCACCGGCGTCTTCACGGCGGTGCTCGGGGTCGACTCCGGCCGGGTGCTCCTCCCGCTCGGCCCGCTGGACGTCACGTCCGGCTCGCTGGCCGCCGGGGTCGCGCTGGTCCTGCGCATCCTGGCGATCGGCCTGCCCGGGGTCGTGCTGCTGGCGACCACCGACCCCACGGACCTGGCCGACTCCCTCGCCCAGGACCTCCGGCTGCCGCACCGCTTCGTGCTGTCCGCGCTGGCGGCGATGCGGCTGTTCGGCGTGCTGGCCGAGGAGTGGACGGCGCTCGGGCAGGCGCGCCGGGCCCGCGGGCTCGGCGAGGAGGGGCTGGTGGGGCGGGCCCGGGCCGCGGGGGCGCAGGTGTTCGCCCTGCTCGTCCTCGCGGTGCGGCGCGCGACGGTCCTGGCGACCGCCATGGAGGCGCGGGGGTTCGGGGCGGCCCGCACCCGTACCTGGGCCCGGCCGAGCCGGGTCCGTCCGGCCGACGTCGCGGTGGTGCTCGGCGGGGTGGCCGTGGCGGCGGTGGCGACCGCGGCGGGGGTGGCGGCGGGGACCTGGGAGCTCGTCCTGTCCTGAGCCCGTCCGGTCCCGAGCCCGTCCGGTCCTGGGCTCAGCCGGTGACGGCGCGGACCAGGTCGGCGGCCAGGTCGGGGACCCGGCGCACGAGGGCGGCCACCTCGCCGGGCTGCACGCGCCCGCCGGTCATGTGGAGCACGTCCTGCGGCGGGGAGCCGGGCTCGACGACGCGGTCGGCGACCTCGCCCGCCACCAGCAGGCAGACCGCGGCGGCGTCGCCGTTCTCGGCGGGCCGGCTGCCCGGCCAGCGGTCGACCACCTGCAGGGCGGCGGCCATGTCGGACGGGAACGACCACGCCCGCAGCGCCGCCGACGACACCGCGACGTGGGAGGCGCCGTAGCGGGCGCGCTCCGCCTCCAGCAGGGACCAGCGGTCCTCGCAGCCCTCGACCAGGGGCGTGTACCCGGCGGGGTCGGCGTGGAACAGCAGCGCCTGCCCGATCCCTGACAGCAGGCCCAGGCAGAAGGCGTCGGGGGCGTGCAGGCCGAGCGGCCGGGCCAGCTCCCCGGCGGCCACCGCCGTGCAGGCGCTCCGCCGCCAGAAGCCCGGCGGCACGGGGTCGGTGCCCCCCACCCCCGCGGCGGCGGTGAGGGCGAGGCTGCGCACGGTGGTGAAGCCGAGCACGGTGACGGCGAAGGCCACGGTGCGGACCCGGCCGGACAGCCCGTAGTACGCGCTGTTGGCCAGCCGCATGACCCGGGCGGCGAGAGGGGCGTCGGCGCCGACCACGGACGCGAGCCGGGGGGCGGACATGTCGTCGTCGCGGGTCATCCGGACGATCTGCGTGGCGACGGGGCGCTGGGCGGGCACCTGGTCCAGGCGCGCGAGCAGGTCCTCGAGCAGGACGACTCCCCGCCCGTCGTCCCACGGCAGGTCGGGGGCGCCCTCGGACGGGGCGGGCGTCAGCGTCGTCGCGCCGTAGCCGACGATCACGGCGCGGCCTGCGGGACACCGTGCGGCAGGGGCCGGGCCTGGGAGGACGACCCGCGCGGGGAGGGGGCGCGCCGGTCGCGCGCCTCGCCGGAGCGGGAGCGCACCCAGCGCGTGAGGTCGTCGCCGGTCATCGCCCGCGCCCAGAGCCAGCCCTGCCCCAGGGTGCAGCCGAGCGCCTGCAGCCGGGCGGCCTGCTCGGGCACCTCGACGCCCTCGGCGATCGCGGACAGCCCGAGCGCGCCGGCGAGGCTGACCACGGCCGCGGCGAGGGTGCCGTCCCCGCCGGTCGCCAGCTCCAGGACGAAGGACCGGTCGATCTTCAGGTGGTCGACGGGAAGGCGCTGGAGGTAGGCCAGCGAGGAGTAGCCGACGCCGAAGTCGTCGATGGCGACCGAGACGCCGACCTCGCGCAGCGCCAGCAGCGTCTCGCGGCTCGCGGCGGGGTCGCCCATGATCGCCGACTCGGTGATCTCCAGGCACAGCGCGGACGCGGGCACCCCGTGCTTCTCGAGGACCCCGGTGACGGTGCCGAGCAGGCGGGGGTCGCCCAGCTGCAGCGCCGACAGGTTGACGTTGACGCGGCGCGGGGCGAGCCGGCCGAGCTCGGTGCGCCAGCGTGCCAGCTGGGCGCACGCGGCGTCGAGGACGTGGGCGGTGAGGCCGGTGATGAGCTGGTGGTTCTCGGCGAGGGCGACGAAGACCTGCGGCGGCACGTCGCCGCGCACCGGGTGGCGCCAGCGGGCGAGCGCCTCCACGGCGGGCAGGGGCTCGCTGAGCAGCGGGTCCGACGCCGTGGCCATCTCCACGACCGGCTGGTAGGCGACGGTGACCTGGCCGGTGTCGATCGCCGCGCGCAGGTCCGCCAGCAGCTGCAGGGTGTCGCGGGCGACGACCCGGGTCTCGTCGTCGCAGACCGCGAACCGGTTCTTGCCGCGCGCCTTGGCGTCGTACATGGCGATGTCGGCGTCGCGGAGCAGGTCCTGGGCCGTGGCGTGGGAGACCCCGGCGCGGGCCACGCCCATGCTCGCCGACGGGTGCACGAGCACCCCGGTGACGGTGAGCGGGCGGGTGCAGACGTCGAGCAGGCGCCGGGCGAGCACCTCGGCCTCGGCGTCGTCGCGGACGCCGTGGCACACGACGACGAACTCGTCGCCGCCCATCCGCGTCACCACGTCGCCGTCGCGGACCGCCCCGCGCAGGCGGCGGGCGACCTCGACGAGCATGGAGTCCCCGGCGTCGTGGCCGAGCGAGTCGTTGATGGTCTTGAAGTTGTCGAGGTCGAGGAAGAGCACCGCGAGCAGCGGGTCGACCCCCGCCGGGCCGGCGAGGCCGGCCTGCAGGCTCTCGAACAGCGCGGCCCGGTTGGGCAGGCCCGTGAGCGCGTCGTGGCGGGCCTGGTAGGCCAGCTGCTGCTCGAAGGCCACCCGCTCGGTGACGTCCTCGGCGGTGCCGACGAAGCTCGGACCGTGGCCCGGGGTGTGCGCCGGGGCGAGCCGGAGGTGGACGAGCCGGCGGCCGCCGTCGACGCTGCGGAGGGCGGCGACCACGTCGGACTCCGCGCCCTGCAGCGCGGCCGCCGCGCAGTCGCTCACCGCGGCCAGGTCGTCCGGGTCGACCAGGTGCAGCCAGCCCGTGCCGAGCAGCGACTCCGCCGGCAGGCCGACCATCCGGGCGAAGGCGTCGTTGACGTGGGCCAGGCGCATGCCGACGTCGGACAGGACCGTGGGGACCGGGTTCTGCTCGGTGAGGGCGAGGAAGCGGCGCTCGTAGGCCTGCGCGGCCTCGGCCAGCGCGCGGCCCCGGTCGCCGCCGTCGTGCTCGGCCACCGCGGTGAGGGCCCACAGCCGCTGACCGGGGACGGGGTGCGCGACGACCTCGACCGGGTGGACCGCGCCGTCGGCGCCGCGCAGCCGGGCGCTGCGGCGCTGGGCGCGCACCGTGTGGAGCAGGGGACCGTCGTCCGCGGCGGTGAGCAGGCTGTCCAGGGGGCGGCCGGCCACGCTCGAGGCGTCGCTGGAGAGCAGGTCGGCGGCGGCGGCGTTGAGCCAGGCCACCGTCGGGGCGGTGCCGTCGGGGCCGTCGCGGACGAGCAGCACGGCGCTGTCGGACATCGCGGCAGCGTGCTGCAGCGCCTCCCGGCAGTCGTCGGGCAGCACGTCCGGTCCGCTCATGCCAGGCCTCCTGCCTTCTCCCGGGCCCGTCCGTGGGCCCTGCGTCCGCCCCCGGAGGTCCGGGAGGTACCTCGGAGGGATCGGCGCCCCCGGGCGCGGGCACGAGGCCGCGGGGGAGGTCCACCCGATCGGCGGACGCCGGGCCTACACCAGCGGCGCAGCGGCGCAGCGGCGCAGCGGCGCAGCGGCGCAGCGGCCCAGCGGCCCAGCGGCTCAGCGGCGACGGGGCC
>NZ_JBBEOI010000254.1 GCF_037860755.1 Aquipuribacter hungaricus
GGCCGCGGCCCGGGCGGCGGCCGCCTCCAGGCCGACCAGGTCCGGGACCTCGTCGGGGGCGGGCAGCAGCACCACCGACGGGCCGCCCGGGCAGCCCTGCACCGCCGGGCGGAGCGACGCGGTCACCAGCACCCCGAGGAGCAGCGCGACGGGCAGCCCCACCGCCAGCCACCGCCGTCCCCGGCCCGCGCCCACGCCCACGCCCACGCCCACGCCCCAGGATGACCCGCCGCCCCCGCCGCCGTCTGCTGCGGGCGAACACGACGACGTGCTGGAACGCGCGGCCGGGTGGACCCGTTCTCCCACCAGGAAGATCGCCCGGACGCCGCTGTACCCTGCCTGAGCAGGCACGCCGCGCCCGGACGTACCGGCACACGAGCATGGAGGACGGGCCCCGGGGCCCGTGCGGTGAGCAGATGAAGATGCGGACGTTCCTGCGGAGCGGTGCGATCTGGATCGTCCTGGCGATCGTCATCGTCCTGGTGGGGGCCCGCCTCATCACCACCGAGCGGTTCGCCACGGTGGACACGAGCCAGGCGCTCCAGCTGATCGAGGACGAGAAGGTCGCCTCGGCCCTCGTCGTCGACGGCGAGCAGCGACTCGACCTCACCCTCGTCGAGGGCGAGCAGGTCGACGGCTCCACCCAGGTCCGCACCCACTACGTCGAGCAGCGGGGCGAGGACGTCCTGCGCCTGCTCGACCAGCACCCGCCGGCCGACGGCGTCGACGAGACCAACCCGCAGACGTCGGTGCTGACCAGCCTGCTGCTCACGGTGCTGCCGCTCATCCTCATCCTCGGCCTGTTCTGGTTCGTCCTGTCCCGCATGAGCGGCGGCGGCAACCGGGTCATGCAGTTCGGCAAGTCCAAGGCCAAGCTCATCACCAAGGACATGCCCAAGGTCACCTTCGCCGACGTCGCCGGCGCCGAGGAGGCCGTGGAGGAGCTCACCGAGATCAAGGAGTTCCTTTCCGAGCCGGCCAAGTTCCTCGCGGTCGGCGCCAAGATCCCCAAGGGCGTCCTGCTGTACGGGCCCCCCGGGACCGGCAAGACGCTGCTCGCGCGCGCCACGGCGGGCGAGGCGGGCGTGCCGTTCTACTCGATCTCCGGCTCGGACTTCGTCGAGATGTTCGTCGGCGTCGGCGCCTCCCGCGTCCGCGACCTTTTCGAGCAGGCCAAGCAGAACGCCCCCGCGATCATCTTCGTCGACGAGATCGACGCCGTCGGCCGCCACCGCGGCGCCGGCATGGGCGGCGGCCACGACGAGCGCGAGCAGACGCTCAACCAGCTCCTCGTGGAGATGGACGGCTTCGACGTGAAGACCAACGTCATCCTCATCGCCGCCACCAACCGCCCCGACATCCTGGACCCGGCCCTGCTGCGCCCGGGCCGGTTCGACCGCCAGATCACCGTCGAGGCGCCCGACATGCAGGGCCGCCTGAAGATCCTGCAGGTCCACGGCAAGGGCAAGCCGCTCGCCGAGGGCGTCGACCTGGAGTCGATCGCCCGCCGGACCCCGGGCTTCACCGGTGCCGACCTTGCCAACGTCCTCAACGAGGCCGCGCTGCTCACGGCCCGCTCGGACGCCCAGCAGATCACCGACGCCACGCTGGACGAGGCGATCGACCGCGTCATGGCCGGCCCGCAGAAGCGGACCCGCCTCATGAACGACAAGGAGCGGCTCATCACCGCCTACCACGAGGGCGGGCACGCCCTGGTGGCGGCGTCGCTGCCGAACACCGACCCGGTCGCCAAGATCACGATCCTGCCGCGCGGCCGTGCCCTCGGCTACACGATGGTGCTGCCCACCGAGGACAAGTACTCGACCTCGCGCAACGAGATGCTCGACCAGCTCGCCTACGCCCTGGGCGGCCGCGTCGCGGAGGAGCTCGTCTTCCACGACCCGACCTCCGGTGCCGCGAACGACATCGAGAAGGCGACCGGCCTGGCCCGCAAGATGGTCACGCAGTTCGGCATGAGCGAGGAGATCGGCGCGATCAAGCTCGGCAGCGCGTCGGGCGAGATGTTCCTGGGCCGCGACATGGGCCACGAGCGCGACTACTCCGAGTCCGTCGCCGCGACGGTCGACCGCGAGGTCCGCCGGCTCATCGAGGCCGCGCACGACGAGGCGTGGGAGGTGCTCGTCGAGCACCGCCCGATCCTCGACCGGCTCGTCAAGGAGCTCCTCGAGAAGGAGACCCTCGGCGCGGAGCAGATCGCCGCGATCTTCTCCGACGTCGTCAAGCGCCGGTCCCGACCGGTGTGGCTGTCCAGCGAGCGACGCGCGGTCTCCGACCTGCCGCCGGTCCCGGTGCCGCCCCGCCCGGCGGTCAACGCCAACGGCTTCTCGGTGCTCAACGGGGCCCCGGTCTCGGTGACCAAGGGCCAGGATTCGTCCAACGGCTCGTCCAACGGGTCCGCCAACGGTTCGTCGAACGGCTCCGCCAACGGGTCCCACGGCTCCTCCGCCGTGGGCAGCGACGGCGGGTCCACGACCGGTGGGACCCCCGCACACGGCCCGCACGACAACTGGGGCGCCTCCAACGGCGTCGGGCACGGCTCGGGCAACGGCGGGTCGGCCACCGGGCCGAGCACCCCCGCCCCCGGCCCGTCCGGTCCGGTCCCCCCGGGCGCCGGCCCGGCCTGAGCCCGTCGTCCCCGCCAGCGCGGTGAGCTCCCCCCACCCCGGGCCCGCCGGTCTGACCGGCCGGGCCCGGTCGCGGCTCGTCGGCCTGGACCGGCCCGCGGTGCTCGCCGTCCTCAACGTCACGCCGGACTCCTTCAGCGACGGCGGGCGGTGGGCCGACCCCGACGACGCCGTCCGGCACGGCCTGGACCTGGTGGCCGCGGGTGCCGACGCCGTCGACGTGGGCGGGGAGTCCACCCGCCCGGGCGCCGACCGGGTGCCCGAGCAGGAGGAGCTGCGGCGGACCGTCGAGGTCGTCCGCGCCCTCGCCGGGCAGGGCGTCCCGGTGAGCATCGACACCATGCGCGCCGGCGTCGCCGAGGCCGCCCTGGCCGCCGGGGCCGTGCTGGTCAACGACGTGAGCGGCGGCGCGGCCGACCCCGCGATGGCCCGGGTCGTCGCCGCGGCGGGCTGCCCGTTCGTCGTCATGCACTGGCGGGGGCACTCCGCGGGGATGTCCGCCCTCGCCCGCTACGACGACGTCGTGCTCGACGTCCGGGACGAGCTGGCCGCGCGCGTCGACGCCCTCGTCGACGCCGGCGTCGACCCCTCCCGGCTCGTGCTCGACCCGGGCATCGGCTTCGCCAAGGAGGCCGAGCACGGCTGGGCGCTGCTGGCCCACCTCGACGCGCTCGACGCGCTGGGCTTCCCGCTGCTCGTCGGCGTGAGCCGCAAGCGGTTCCTCGGCCGCCTGCTCGCCGCCGCGGACGGTGCGCCCCGCCCCGTGGAGGAGCGCGAGGACGCCTCGCACGCGGCCGCCGCGCTGCTGGCCGCGCACGGGGTGTGGGCCGTGCGCGCCCACACCGCCCGCGGCACCGCCGACGGGGTCCGGGTCGGCGCGGCCTGGCGCCGTGCGCGCGAGGGTGCGCCCGAGCAGGATCGACGCCCATGAGCAGCTACCTCGGCGACTACGGCGGCCCGGTCGACCAGGTCGCCGTCCGCGGCATCCGCGGCCGCGGCACCCACGGCGTGCTCGCGCACGAGAAGCGGGACGGCCAGGAGTTCTCCGTGGACGTCGTCCTGCACGTGCCCACGCTGCGCGCCGGCAGCACCGACGACCTGGCCGACGCCGTCGACTACTCCGTCGTCGCGCAGAAGGCCCACGCCGTGCTCGTCGGTCCGTCGCTGGACCTCGTCGAGGCCGTCGCCGGGCGGATCGCCGCCGAGGTCATGGCCGACCCCCGGCTGGTCGCCGTCGACGTCACGGTGCACAAGCCGCAGGCCCCGGTCGGCGTCCCGTTCGACGACGTCACGGTGACCGTGCGCCGTACCCGCGACGACGTGCGCGCCGACACCCCGCCCGAGGCTCCCGTCCGGGCGGTCCTCGCCCTCGGCGCCAACCTCGGCGACCCCTACGCCACGCTCCACGAGGCCGTCCTGGACCTGTCGGTCCTGGACGGGGTCAGCGTCGTCGAGGCCAGCCCGGTGGTGGACTCCGCGCCGGTCGGCGGCCCCGAGCAGGGCCGCTACCTCAACGCCGTCGTGCTCGTCGACACCACGCTGTCGCCGCGGGCGCTGCTGCACGCCTGCCAGGACGTGGAGACCGCGCACGGTCGCGCCCGCGAGGTGCGGTGGGGTCCGCGCACCCTCGACGTCGACGTCGTCACCTACGGCGACCTGCGCCTCGACGCCCACGAGCTCGGCCTGCCGCACCCGATGGCCGCCGGCCGCCGGTTCGTCCTGCTGCCGTGGTCGATGGTCGACGCCTCGGCGGTGCTGTCCGAGCACGGCTTCACGCGCCCCGTCGCCGAGCTGCTCGAGGACCTGCTGGACGACGAGGAGGACGTGGTGGTGCGCACCGACCTCACGCTCCCGTTCGGCCTGCCCCCGGCGACGTGACCGACGTGGACGGGGTGCGCACCTGATGGCGCCGACCCGGCTCGGGCCGCTCGCGCTGCTGGCGGCCGTGGCGTTCGCGCTGACCACCGCGGTGCTGCAGGTCCGGCAGGCGGGCGGCAGCGCCACCGCGTCGCCGCCGCTCGTGCCCGTCGTCATGATCGCCGGGCTCGCGGTCGCCGTCCTCGTCGTCGCCTGGCCGGTGCGCCGGTGGGCGCAGGGCGAGCGCACCGAGCCGCTCGACCCGCTGCGGGCCGCGCGCACCGTGGCGCTGGCCAAGGCCGCCGCGCTCGCCGGCGCCGTGCTCACCGGCGGC
>NZ_JBBEOI010000255.1 GCF_037860755.1 Aquipuribacter hungaricus
GGCCGCGGCGACCGCGGGACGGAGCAGGTCGCTGACGGTCGCGGCGCCGGTCCGGACCACGACGTCGCCGGGGCCCAGGCGGGGGTCGGCGACCACGGTGACCCCGTCGGGCAGGCCGTCCTGCAGGACGCCGGCCCGCTCGAGGGCGCGCACGCCCGCGGGGTCGACGCGGACGGCGACGACGGTGCCGGCGGGGGTGCCGTCGATGCCGCGGAGGATCCGGGCCAGGAGGGCACCGGCGCCCGGGGCCGCGGACAGCACGACCTGCTCGGCGAGCTCGGCCGCGCACCGGGCCACGACCTCGGCCATGGCGCCGGCCTCGACCACGCCGTCCTCCTGGACCTGGACGGCGGCCGAGCGCAGCGCGAGCAGCGCCGAGCCGGCGGCGGCGCGGAGCTGGTCGAGCTCGCGGGCCAGGGCGGCGTCGCGGGCCGCCTCCTGCGCGGCGACGGTGGCCGCCGCGCGGCGCAGCCCCTCGCTGTAGCCGGTGGCGTACCCGGTGACGAAGCCGGACTGGCGGCCGGCGTCACGGGCGGGGTCGGCGGTGAGGTCGGCGACGCCCCGCTCCCGGGGGCCGGTGAGGCTGCCCGGGACGAAGGGGCGGACCTCGAGCTCAGACGTACTCATCGTCGTCACCCCCGCCGCGGCGCACGACGAGCTGGCCGGACTCCTCCAGCGAGCGGATGATCTGCACGATCGCGGCCTGCGCCTCCTCGACGGCGGCCTTGCGGACCTGGCCGAGCACCTCGATCTCGTCGACGAGGTCCTGCCGGGCGCGCTCGGACACGTTGCCGAGGACCTTGTCGCGGACCACCTGGGCGACGCTCTTGAGCGCCGTGGCGAGGACCGCGGAGTCGACCTGGCGCAGCACCATCTGCACCGCGCGGTCCTCCAGGCCGACGATGTCGGCGAAGACGAACAGGCGGGCCTTGACCTCCTCGGCCAGGGCGGGGTCGTGCTCGGTGAGCCCCTCGAGGATGGCCTTCTCGGTGGCGGCGTCGGCGCGGTTGATGACGTCGACGAGGGACTGCAGGCCGCCGGTCACCGCGTCGGACGAGGTCTGCGGCAGCACCGAGGAGGTGCGGGCCTTGAGCAGGTCCTGCAGGACGACGAGCGCGTGGGGCTGGAACCGGCCGGTCGTGGCCAGGCGGCGGGCGACCGCGACCTGGTCGGCGGCGCCGAGGCCGGCCATGACGACCGAGGCCTGGTCGGGGCGCAGGTGGACGAGCACCGCGGCCATGGTCTGCGGGTGCTCGCCGCGCAGGATGGACATGAGCTGCTGGGGGTCGACGTCCTGGAGGAACTTCAGCGGGCGCTCGGCGGTCGCGGTGGCGATGCGCTTCATGACGTCGCCGGCGTCGGCCTTGCCGAGCGAGCGCTCGAGGACGTCCCGGGCGTAGCCCTCGCCGCCGGCGCCGACCACGCCCTGGCGCACGGCCATGGTGTGGAACTGGCCGAGGACCTCGGCCGCGACCGTCGGGGAGACGTTGCGCAGCCGGACCACCTGGGCGACGAGCTCGTCGAGGTCGGTGCCCTTGAGGTGGCGCAGCACGCTGGCGGCGCGGTCCTTGCCGAGCATGACGAGCAGGACGGCGGCCTTCTGCAGGCCGTTGAGGTCGGGCGCGGCGGGGGCGGCGGGCGCCGTGACCTGCGGCGCGTCGGTGGTGGCGACAGTCACGAGGACCTCCGGTCGGCGAGCCAGCCCCGCAGCAGCTCGGCCACCTCGGCCGGCTCGCGGTCCACGAGGTCGATGACCTCGTCACGCTGGGAGGTGAGGGAGGCCAGCTGGGCGGCCTCGGGGTCGGGGGCGGCGGGAAGGGCCTCGGCGCGGGGGGCGGGGATCGCCGGGACCGCGACGGGCTCGTCGTCGGCCGGGGCGTACAGGCCGAGGTCGACGGGCTCGCTGCGCTTCTTGCGCCGGGCGCCCATCACCAGGGTGATGATGACGACGAGCAGGACCAGCCCGGCGAGGACGGCGTTCCAGATCATGTCCTGGCGGCCCTCGGCGGCGGCTGCCTCTCCGGCGGCCTCCAGCTCGGCGGCCACGGCCTCGGCGTCGCCGACGTCGAAGGGCATCTGGGTCACCGACACCACGTCGCCGCGGGCGGCGTCCAGGCCGACGGCCGCGGACACGGTGTCCTGCAGGGCGAGCATGTCGGTGCGGGCGACGGCGTCGCGGTCGACGACCACGGAGACGCTGAGCCGCTCGACGGTGCCGGGGGCGGAGACGACCCGCTCGGTGACCTTGCCGACCGCGTTGTTCACGGTCTTGGAGGCGGAGGAGTAGGCGTTGTCCGACGCCTCGCCCTGCACGGTGATGTTGGGGACGACGATGTTGTCCGGGCCGAGCACGCCGGCCTCGCCGGCACCGCCCGCGCCGGTGTACTGCTCGCCCTCGGTGGTCTCCGACAGCGGCAGCACGCCCTCCTCGGGGGCGAGGAAGCGCTCGGTGGTGGCCTCGGTGGCGTCGAAGTCGAGCGCGGCGGTGACGGTGGCGACGGCGTTGCCGGGGCCGACCACGGTGTCCAGCAGGGTCTGCAGGTCTCCGGCGACGCGGGTCTCGAAGTCGGCGGTCATGTCCGCGGCCTCGACGCCGCCGCCCGAGCCGGGCCCGGCGGCCTTGGCCGACAGCAGCGTCCCGGTCCCGTCGACCACGCTCACGGCCTCGGGCAGCATGCCCTCGACGGAGCTGGAGACCAGCGTGACGACCGAGGCGACCTGGCCCTTGTCCAGGGTCTTGCCGGCGCGGGTCTGCACGAGCACCGAGGCGGTGGGGGCGTCGGACTCGTCGACGAAGACGTCCTTCTTGGGGACGGCGAGGTGGACGACCGCGGCCTCGACGCCGTCGATGGCGCCGATGGTCTTGGCGAGCTCGCCCTCGACCGCGCGCTGGTAGGCGACCTCCTGCTGGAACTGCGAGGCGGTGACGCCCTGCTCGTCCAGCAGCGAGTAGCCGCCCGTGTCGTCGCCGGGCAGCCCGGCCGCCGACATCTGCAGGCGCAGGTCGTACACCTGCTCCTCGGGGACCAGGACGGTCGCACCGCCGTCGGTGAGCTCGTAGGCGACGCCCGCGGCCTGCAGCTCCTCGACCACGGCACCGCCGTCGGCGGAGGACAGGCCGGTGAACAGGGGGCTGAGCTGGGGGGCGCGCTGCCACTGGACGAACGCGACCGCGCCGACGAGCAGGGCGAGGGCGACGACGACGCCGAGGGTCTTCTGGGCGCCCGGCAGCTCGCCCCAGGCGGCCTGGGCGCGGCGGGCCTGCTGGCCCGCGGCGGCGCGGGGGTCCTTGGTGCGCGGGCTCACAGCTGCATCCTCATGATCTCGGAGTAGGCCTCGACGGCCTTGTTGCGGACCGCCACCGTCATCTGGGTGGCGAGCTGGGCCTCGGTGGCCGCGATCGTGTACTGGCTCGGGTCGGCGAGCTGGCCGGTGACGGCCTTGACGGCGAGGTCGTCCGCGGTCGACTGCAGGCGCTGGAGGTCCTCGAGGCGCCCGACGGCGCCCCCGAGCCCGGCCTGCTGGAGCGCCCCGGCGAACTCCGCGCCCGCGGCCGCGTCGGGGGCGACGGGCGGCAGCGACGGGGACAGCCCGGCGACCGCGGACACGCCGGCGACCCCGCTGGTGCCGGCGCCCACGGCGCCGACCGGCTGGACGCTCACTGGTTGCGTCCGACCTGGATGGCGGCGCTGTAGGCGTCGCGGGCACGGTCCACCACGGCGAGGTTCGCCTGGTAGCCGCGCTGGGCCATCATGAGCTGGGCCATCTGGCTCCCGAGGTCGATGTCAGGCATGCGGACGTAGCCCCCCTCGTCGGCGAGGGGGTGGTCGGGCTGGTAGACCATGCGGCCCTCGGCGCTGCCGAGCTCGATGCCGGCGACGGTGACGCCGCCGATGCCCGGCTCGAGCTGCGTCGCGCGGGCCGAGACGTAGCGCGCCTGGAAGGCGTCCTCGTCGGTCCTGGTGACGGTGTTGATGTTCGCGATGTTGTCGCTGACCGCGTCGAGCCACTTGCGGTAGACGGCCACGCCGGAGCCGGCCACGCCGAAGACGGGGAAGGTGGTCATCAGCGGATCGCCGCCCGGACCATGCCGAAGCGGTCGTCGACCGCGCGCAGCGCCAGCTGGTAGCGCAGGCCGGTGTCGATGGACTGCAGCGTCTCGGTGTCGAGGTTGACGTTGTTGCCGTCGAGCCGGGTGGGCTCCAGGGACAGCGACGAGGTGCTCTCCGTCAGGCCGCGGCGGCCCTTGCCGGCGGCGTCGGCGACCGCGTCCTCGAAGGCGACGCGCCGGCTCTGGAAGCCCGGGGTCTGGATGTTCGAGATGTTGTCGGCGATGGCGCGGTTGCGGGCGCCCAGGCCAGAGACGGCGCTGAGGAGTGCGGCCCCGGTGACGGAGGCGGCTCCTGCCACGGACACGTGTGCGGTCACGACGGTTCGGTCTCCTGAGGTCGCCGTCCCCGCGGTGCGGGGGCGGTACAGGGGCGGCCGATCCGTGGCCTGGGGTGCGAGCGGTCCGTGCTCTGGAGGTCTGTTCGTCCCGGGCGGCCCGGGAGTGAATGGGCCGGACGGGTGACGCCGGTCACATCTCGGCGTGGCGCAGCGGGTCCTAGAGCGCCTGGTCGACGTACATCGGGCGCGGGTCGCTGGGGACCAGCCGCTCGACGACGTCCATGTGCCGGCGCGAGCTCGTCATCGCGGCGGCCAGCCGGCCGGTGACCAGCAGCTGGCGCTCGAGCAGGCGCTCGGCGCGCTCGCGCAGGGTGTCCGGCAGCGGCGTCCGCAGCTGCGGCGGCACCCACGGGCCCGCGGCGGTGCCCGG
>NZ_JBBEOI010000256.1 GCF_037860755.1 Aquipuribacter hungaricus
GCGCGCGCCCCGCCGGCGACCGCACCGGTGCCACCGGCCGTGCCGTCCAGGTCGTGCCCGGCGGGGGCCGGGGCGACCCGTGCCAGCAGGGCCCGCAGCAGCAGGACGCCGACGACCCCGGCGACCACGGCGGGCAGCACCCCGAGGACGCCGAGGTCCGGCCGGGTGAGGGCGGCGGCGCCGCAGGCCACGGCGAGCAGCGCGGTGACGGGGGTGCCCCAGCCGGGCCGGCGGCTCTCGAGCACCCCGGCCGCCGCCGCCACGGCCGCCGCCACCAGGGCGACCACGGTGAGCAGGAACAGCTTGTCGGCGGTGCCGAAGACGGCGATGGCCGCGTCCTTGGCCCAGGCCGGCGTGAGGTCGACGACGAGGTCGGACACCGCGAGCACCGGCGTGGAGCCCGGCCCGGTGACCACCCCGACGACCTCGGCGGCCGCGATCCCCGCCCCGGCGGCGACGACGCCCGCGGCGGCCGCCCAGCCGGTCGACCGGCGCACCGGGGCCGGAGGGGCTGCGGGGCGGTCGGTCGTCGTGGCGGTCACCGGCCCAGCATGCGCTCCCGCCGGAGGGTCCGGCGACCGGGTCGGCCGGACGGGTGGCGGTACGTCGTGACGGACCCGGCGGGTGGGGCGCTCAGCCGGCGAGCAGCCGGGCCAGCCTCGGGGCCAGCGCCGCCATGGCCTGCCCGCGGTGGCTGATCGCGTCCTTCTCCGGCGGGGCCAGCTCGGCGCACGTGCGCGTCCCGCCGTCCGGCACGAGCGCCGGGTCGTAGCCGAACCCGCCGGCGCCGCGGGGCTCGCGCACCAGCGTGCCCGCCAGCCGGCCGGTCGCGACCTCCTCCGCGGCCCCGCCGCCCGGTCCGGACGTGCCGGGGACCACCACGGCGGCCGCGCACTCGAACCACGCGCCGCGGTGGCCGTCGGGCACGTCGACGAGCTGGTCGAGCAGCAGCCGGAGGTTGGCGGCGTCGTCGCCGTGGCGGCCCGCCCACCGGGCGGAGAAGATCCCCGGCGACCCGCCCATGACCGCGACGCAGAGCCCCGAGTCGTCGGCCACGGCCGGCAGGCCCGTCGCCGCCGCGACCGCCCGGGCCTTGAGCAGCGCGTTCTCCGCGAAGGTCACCCCGGACTCGACGACCTCGCCCGGGTCGGGCAGGCCGAGCGCGGGCAGGTCGGACACGGCCACGACGTCGCCGTCCGCGAGCCCGGGGACGTGCGGGCGCAGCAGGCGGACGAGCTCGGTCACCTTGTGCGCGTTGCGCGTGGCGAGCACCAGCCGCGGCCCCGCGTCGCCCACGTCGCCGGCGTCGCTCACGGCGCCGGCGTCGCGAGGACCCGCTGCTGCTGCTCGGTGAGCAGCGCGCAGCCCAGCAGCGCCAGGTCCAGCAGCCCGTCGAGCTCCTCGCGGTCGAACGGGGCGCCCTCGGCTGTGCCCTGGACCTCGACGAAGCGGCCGTCGCCGGTGCAGACGACGTTCATGTCCGTGCCGGCGGAGACGTCCTCGGGGTAGTCCAGGTCGAGCACGGCCCGGCCGCCGACGACGCCGACGCTGATCGCGGAGACCGAGCCGGTCAGGGCCTTGGCGCCCTTCTTCACGTGGCCCTGCGCCTGCGCCCAGGTGATGGCGTCGGCGAGCGCGACGTAGGCGCCGGTGATGGCGGCGGTCCGGGTGCCGCCGTCGGCCTGCAGCACGTCGCAGTCCAGGTGGACGGTGTTCTCCCCCAGGGCCGAGGTGTCGACGACGGCGCGCAGCGCCCGCCCGACCAGCCGGGAGATCTCGTGCGTGCGGCCGCCGACCTTGCCCTTGACCGACTCCCGGTCGCTGCGGGTGTTGGTCGAGCGCGGCAGCATCGCGTACTCCGCGGTCACCCAGCCCTTGCCGGAGCCCTTGCGCCAGCGCGGCACGCCCGGGGTGAAGCTCGCGGTGCACATCACGCGGGTGCGGCCGAACTCGACGAGCACGCTGCCCTCGGGGTGGTCGGTCCAGCCGCGGGTGAGGCGGACCTCGCGCAGCTGGTCGGGCAGTCGGCCGTCGTGGCGGGGGCTGGTCACCCGGCCATCAAAGCCCCGCGCACCGGCGCCGACCAACTCAGGGCCTCAGCCGCCGTGGACGACCTCGTGCACGGCGCCGGGCTCGGCGGTCACGGTCCGGCCTAGGAACACCTCGGCCGCCTCCTGCGCGGCGACGCCGGGCGGGTTCCACGCCGGGACGTGGGTGAGCACGAGGAGGTCGGCGCCGGCGGCCGCCGCGACCTCGCCCGCGCGCCGGCCCGTGAGGTGGATCCCGCGGGCCTCGTCACGGCCCTCGACGAACGCGGCCTCGCACAGCAGCAGGTCCGCGCCGGCGGCGGCCTCGTCCAGGCCCTCGCAGGTGTCGGTGTCGCCGGAGTAGACGAGCGCGTGGTCCTGCCCGGCGGGGTCGGTCCACACCACGCGCAGCGCGTACGCCTCGACCGGGTGCCGGACCGGGAACGGGGTGACTCGCAGGGAGCCGACCTGAACGCCCGTGCGCGGGGACCACTCCTGGACGTCGAGCTCGGCCGACATGTCCGCCGGGGCGACGAGGTCGTAGCCGCGGGCCAGCCGGGCCGCGGTCCCCGCCGGGCCGTGGACGGGCACCCGGCGACCGGTGCTGCCGCCGGGGTGGTGGCGCTGCAGGACGTACAGCCCCATGAGGTCCAGGCAGTGGTCGGCGTGCAGGTGCGACAGCAGGACCGCGTCGAGGTCGCGCGGGTCCAGGTGGTGCTGGAGCGGGCCGAGCGCGCCGCTGCCCAGGTCCAGGACGACGCGCGTGGTGCCGCCGTGCCCGTCCGGGGCCTCGACGAGGTAGCACGAGGCCGCCGACCCCGGCCCGGGGTAGGAGCCGGCGCAGCCGACGACGGTCAGCCGCAGCCCGGTCGGCGCGCTCACGCCGGGGCCCCGGTCAGCTCGACCGCCCCGACCACCGGGCCCAGGAACCGCCCGGCCAGGGCCAGGAACGAGGCCGTGTCCCCGGTGGCGAGGAACCGGTGCTGCGGCGGCGGCGCGTCGTCGGGCCGGTGCAGGTCGTGCGCGGCGAGGACCCGGTAGACGTCCTTGGCGGTCTCCTCGGCGCTGGAGACGAGGCTGACCTGCTCCCCCATCACCTGGTCGATGACGCCGGTGAGCAGCGGGTAGTGGGTGCAGCCGAGCACGAGCGTGTCCACGCCCGCCGCGCGCACGGGCGCCAGGTACTCCTCCGCGACGGCCATGAGCTGCGGGCCGGCCGTGACGCCCTGCTCGACGAACTCCACGAAGCGGGGGCAGGCGCGGGTGGTCAGCTCCAGGTGGACGGCGGCGGCGAACGCGTCCTCGTAGGCGCGGGAGCTGATGGTCGCCCGGGTCCCGATGACGCCGACCTTCCCGTTGCGGGTGGCGGCGACCGCGCGGCGTACCGCGGGCGCGATGACCTCGACGACCGGGACGTCGTAGCGCTCGCGCGCGTCGCGCAGCATGGCCGCGCTCGCGGAGTTGCAGCCGATCACGAGCATCTTCACGCCGGAGTCGACGAGCCGGTCGAGGCACTCCAGCGCGTACCGGCGGACCTCGGCGATCGGCCGCGGGCCGTACGGCGTGCGCGCGGTGTCGCCGAGGTAGCGGATCGGCTCGTGCGGAAGCTGGTCCAGCACCGCCCGGGCGACGGTCAGCCCGCCCACCCCGGAGTCGAAGATCCCGATCGGGGCGTCGAGCTCGTCCAGCACGGGCACGAGGGTACGCGCGGGTCAGGCCCAGAGCTGGGAGTCCAGCGCCTCCTCGGCGTCGTCGAGGTCGCCGTCGAAGGCCCCGGTCGACAGGTACTTCCAGCCGCCGTCGCAGACGAGGAACGCGATGTGGGCCTCGCCGCCGTCGCGCGCCACCTGCCGGGCGACGCCCAGCGCCGCGTGCAGCACCGCCCCGGTGGACACGCCGGCCCAGATGCCCTCGGCGTCGAGCAGCTCACGGGTGCGCCGGACGGCGTCGCGCGGGCCGACGGAGAAGCGCCGGTCGAGCACGGTCTCGTCGTACAGCTCCGGGACGAAGCCCTCGTCCATGTTGCGCAGGCCGTACACGAGCTCGCCGTAGCGGGGCTCCGCGGCGACGACCTGCACGCCGGGGACCTGCTCCTTGAGGAACCGGCCGGCGCCCATGAGGGTCCCCGTGGTGCCCAGGCCGGCGACGAGGTGGGTGATCTCGGGCAGGTCGGCGAGCAGCTCCGGCCCCGTCGACTCGTAGTGCGCCTGGGCGTTGGCCTGGTCGGAGTACTGGTCGAGCATCACCCAGTCCGGGTGCTCGGCCGCGAGCGCGCGGGCCGTGCGGACGGCCTCGTTGGAGCCGCCGGCGGCCGCGGAGAAGCGGACGTCGGCGCCGTAGAGCCGCAGCAGGGCGACCCGCTCCGCCGACACGTTCTCCGGCATGACGACGACGAGGTGGTAGCCGGAACGCCGCGAGGCCATCGCCAGCGAGATGCCGGTGTTGCCGCTGGTCGCCTCCAGCAGCGTCGCGCCCGGCACCAGCCGGCCGTCGGCCTCGGCCGCGCGCAGCATCCACGCCACCGGGCGGTCCTTGACCGAGCCGGTGGGGTTGCGGTCCTCGAGCTTGGCCCACAGCGTCACCCGCTCCCCGGGCAGCAGCCGGGACAGCCGCACCAGCGGGGTGCCGCCGACGGTGTCCAGGAGCGAGTCCGCGCGCACCTCTCAGCGGCCGTCCGCGCCGCCGGCGTCCGCGCCGCCGGCGTCCGCGCCGCCGGCAACCGCCCCGCCGGCCACCGCGGGCAGGATCGTCACGTCGTCCCCGGGGGCCAGCGGCGTCGTGCGCCC
>NZ_JBBEOI010000257.1 GCF_037860755.1 Aquipuribacter hungaricus
GCCCGGCCGGGCCGGCCCGGCCTGTCGGTCGCCCGGGCGGGCCGGGGACCCGAGGGGCACCGGCGCGCCAGGCGCCCGCTCAGGCGCCGCAGCGGGCCCGGCGCACCTCGTCGTCGTGGGCGCTGCCCCCGAGCACCTGCGACAGCACGCCGGCCACGGCCGCGGTCTCCACGAGGAACCCGTCGTGGCCGTACCGGGAGGGCACGGTGACCAGCCGCGCGCCGGGGACGTGCGCCGCGACGTGCTCCTGCTGCTCCAGCGGGTACAGCCGGTCCGAGCTGATCCCCACGACGGTCGTGGCCGCGGTGACCCGTGCCAGGGCCGCCTCCGTGCCGCCGCGGCCCCGGCCGACGTCGTGGCTGTTCATGGCCCGGGTGAGGGTGACGTAGGAGGCGGCGTCGAAGCGGCGCGCGAGCTTGCCCGCCTGGTGGTCGAGGTAGGACTCCACCGCGTAGCGCCCGCCGGTGCCCGGGTCCTCCCCCGGCTGCGGGTCGCGGCCGAACCGGCTGTCCATCTCCTCGCGCGAGCGGTAGGTCACGTGGGCGATGCGCCGGGCGACGCCGAGGCCCTCGACCGGGCCCTCGCCGCCCGCGGCGTGGTAGTCCCCGCCCAGCCAGGCGGGGTCGGAGGTGATGGCGGCCAGCTGCGGGGCGCACCACGCGATCTGGTCGCCGGAGGCGGCGGCGGTGCTGGCGAGCACGACGAGCGAGGCGACGCGCTCGGGCGAGGTGACGCCCCACTCCAGCGCGCGCATCCCGCCCATGGACCCGCCCACGACCAGCGCCCAGCGACGGATGCCGAGCGCGTCGGCCAGCAGCGCCTCCGCCGCGACCTGGTCCCGGACGGTGACCGCGGGGAACCGGCTCCCCCAGGCCCGGCCGTCGGGGTCCGGGCTGCCGGGGCCGGTGGTCCCCTGGCAGCCGCCGAGCACGTTGGGTGCGACGACGAACCAGCGCGAGGTGTCCACGGCGAGGCCGTCGCCGACGACCCCTCCCCACCACCCGGGCGAGGGGTGCCCGGGGCCGACCGGGCCGACGACGTGGGAGTCGCCGGTGAGGGCGTGCAGGACGAGGACGGCGTTCTCCACGGTGCCGTCGGGCCCGGTGCGCGGGGTGCCCCACGACTCGTAGGCCACGCGCACCCCGGGGATCGTCGGCCCGTGCTCGGTGCGCACGTCGCCGACGTCGACGAACGTCCGTCCGCCGACCGGGTCCCCGTCCTGCCACGCCCGCACGCTCAGGCTCCCTTCGCCGCCCGGAAGCCCGCCTCGAGGTCGGCGAGGATGTCGTCGATGTGCTCCAGGCCGACCGAGAGCCGCACGAGCCCCGGGGTGACGCCGCTGGCGGCCTGCTCGGCCTCGCTGAGCTGGCTGTGCGTCGTCGAGGCGGGGTGGATGACGAGGCTGCGCACGTCGCCGATGTTCGCGACGTGGCTGTGCAGCTCGAGGCCCTCGACGAACCGCCGGCCCGCCTCCAGGCCGCCGGCGATCTCGAAGGCGAGCACCGACCCGGAGCCGCGCGGCGTGTACTTGGCCGCCCGCTCGTGCCACGGGCTGCTCGGCAGGCTGGCGTAGGCGACGCGCTCCACGTCCTCGCGCGCCTCCAGCCACGAGGCCACGGCGTGGGCGTTGGAGACGTGCCGCTCCATCCGCAGGCTCAGCGTCTCGATCCCCTGGGCGATGAGGAAGGCGTTGAACGGGCTCACGGCGGCGCCGAGGTCGCGCAGCAGCTGCACCCGGGCCTTGAGGACGTAGGCGAGGTTGGCGCCCAGGGGGCTGCCGACGCCGAGGTCGCGGGCGTACACCAGGCCGTTGTAGCTCGGGTCCGGGGTGTTGAACCCGGGGAACTTCTCCGGCTGGGCGGCGTAGTCGAACCGGCCGCCGTCGACGATGGCCCCGGCGACGACGGTGCCGTGCCCGCCCAGGAACTTGGTCGCCGAGTGCACGACGACGTCGGCGCCGTGCTCCAGGGGCCGCAGCAGGAACGGGGTCGCCACGGTGTTGTCGACGATGAGCGGCACGCCGGCCTCGTGGGCCACCGAGGACACGCCCTCGATGTCGAGGACGTCCTGGTAGGGGTTGGAGATCGTCTCCCCGTAGAACGCCTTCGTCTCCGGGCGCACCGCGGCGCGCCAGCTGTCCAGGTCGTCCGGGTCCTCGACGAACGACACCGAGATGCCGAGCTTGGGCAGCGAGTAGTGCAGGAGGTTGTACGTCCCGCCGTACAGCCGGGGGCTGGCCACGACGTGGTCGCCGGCCTCGGCGACGTTGAGGATGGCGAGGGTCTCCGCGGCCTGGCCGCTGGAGACCAGGAGCGCGGCGGCGCCGCCCTCGAGGCTGGCGATGCGCTGCTCGACCGCGTCCTGGGTCGGGTTCATGATCCGGGTGTAGATGTTGCCGAACTCCTTGAGCGCGAACAGGTTCTCCGCGTGCTCGGTGGAGCTGAAGGCGTAGGACGTCGTGGCGTAGATCGGCAGGGCGCGGGCGCCCGTGCTGGGGTCCGGCTGCTGGCCGGCGTGGATCTGGCGGGTCTCGAAGGACCAGGCGTCGTTCACGGTGGAGACCTCCCGGGGTCGGGTCGAGGTCGGGCAGCGAGGGGGGACCTGGGGTCCGGTGCCGCGGCCGGGGGCGCAGGGCGCGCCGGCCGGGTGCGGGCAGCGGGGGCCGGCGGCGCCGTGGGCGCGGTCGGCAGGGGCTGCACCGGGTCGGCCCGTGGGCCGTCGTGCACGCGTCAGCCGCGACAGCCGGTCATGTAGACCTCCCGTGGTCACCGGGGCCCGGACGGGCCCGCGCTTGCCGGCACCGGGCGGTGACGGCCAGGTCCTCACCCGGGGCACCCCACCGCGGAGGAGGGTTGCCGACCAGCGAGCCGGGGCTTGTCGCTGGTACTCATGACCTGCGCGGAGACTACGTCACGCCCACGACGGGCCGCCAGGCGTCCGCACGCCGAGACCCGCCCGGCGCGCCCCCCGGGCCACGGTGGGCGGCCGCCGGCGCCGGTCGTGCCCTAGAGCGTGAGCGCCGGGGTGACGACGGTCCGGCCCTGGTCGACGTCCAGCACCAGCTGCAGGTGCCCCGGCCGGACGAGGGGCACGGCGAAGCGGCCGGTGCTGTCGCTCTGCAGCTCGCTGGTGCCGTCGGCGGTGCGGACCTGCACCCGCCGGCGCCCGCCGGGGGCGACCCAGGCGTCGACCCGGGACCCGCCCTCGACGTCGCTGAGGGCGAGCATGACGGTGAGGGAGTCGCTGCCGAAGGTCACGGTGCGGACCTGGTCGCCGCGGCTGCCCACCGCCTCGTTCTGCTCGGCGGTCAGCCGCATGAGCTCCAGCTCGAGGTCGAGGTCCGACGACGTCAGCTCCTCGACCTGCAGCGCGAAGGCGACCCGGTCGGCCAGACCGGCGGGCACCGGGTCGGCCGCCTCCCACATCGCCCGCAGCTGCTCCGGGCCCGGCCCGGTGCTGCCCTGGTCCTGCTCCGGGGCGCTGCTCACGTGACCCACCGCCCCTCGTCGCCCAGGTCCTCGCGGAGCTTCTTCAGGCACCGGCCCCGCGTCGGGCCGATGCTGCCCAGGGGCATCCCCAGGTCGACCGACAGGGTCGCGTAGTCCGGCCGGTCGGAGAACGCGACGACGCGCAGCAGCCGCTGGCACCGCTCGGACAGCCGGCCGACCGCCTCCCACAGCCGTCTGGCGCTCTCCTGCTCCACCACGACCGCGGCCGGCCCGGGTGCGGGGTCCGGGCTCGCGGCCAGCACGGGGCCGGGGTCGTCGACGGAGGTGAGGGCGGACGCCGCGGTGCGGGCCGCGTCGCGGCGCACGGTGACCAGCAGCCACGCCATCACGGCCTGCGGGTCCCGCACCTGGTCGCGACGGCGTGCCAGCGCCAGCCAGGCGTTCTGCACGACGTCCTCGGCCGTGGCCCGGTCCAGGCGGTAGGCCCGGGCGGTGTGCCAGAGCGTGGGGGTGAGCAGGGAGACCAGCTCGGAGCTCGCCGTGGCGTCGCCCTCGGTCCAGCGCCGGAACAGCCGGGCCGCGGCGTCCGCGGTGCGGTGCCGGGTCGGGTCCGGTTCCTCGGCGGCCCGACCCGCCGCGCCGGACGGGTCGGTGGTGCCCGCCGCGCCGGTCGTGCCCTGTCCCTCGGACGGACCCGGCGCCTCGGACGGGCCCGGCGGCGGGACCGGCGGCGGGACGAGCCGTCCCGGCCCGGCCTGCTCCGGCGGCAGCGTCACCTCGTGGCCCGTCCGCACGGACAGGCCCAGGCCTGCGTCCGCGGTGGGGGCTGTGCCCTCGCTGACCATGGTTCCTCCCGGTCCCCGGCCGCACCGGGGCGCCGGCGTGGGATGGGTCGCCGGGCGGGTGCGGGACCCCGCCGAGGCTAGCCGCTGCCCCCTCACGACCACCACCACCGGACCATGCCCCCAGGAGGCCGGCGGCGGCCGCCTGATACCCGACCGCCGGCCCGGGCCCGCAGGGAGGTCACCGGCCGGTGTCCCAGGAGGCCCCGCCGGACCTGCCGCCCACCGTCCACGGCGCGCCGAGGCCGCCGTCCAGCGCGCGGAGCACGAGCCGGGCCAGGGGCTGCGTGGGGTCCAGGGACAGCGCCCGCCCGCCGAGGACCGACGCTGCCGTCCCCTCCCCCGCCACCCACGCCAGCCAGGAGTGCCCGGCCAGGACCTCGGCGCGGTCCTCGGCGGGGACGAGCGCGGCGAGCCGGCGGAGCACCGGTGTGCCCTCGCGGACGGCACCGGCGCAGGCCGGGTCGTCGAGGGAGCCCGCCAGCGTGGCCGGCGGCGACCC